>DAOTWI010000335.1:0-8733 GCA_034436075.1 Roseiflexus sp. | reverse complement strand
GTTCCGGTGCGCAGCGCCGATGACTACCGCGCGCTCTACGCTGCCAGCCGGCGAGGCAACTACCCGCTCATGCGCACCTACTCCGGCACCGACGACTTCGTGCGCCTGGCAGAGCTGTATGTCGAGACGATCAACATTGCCTGGTGCGCCATCCCGCTCTTCTGGTTCAACCGCATGGACGGGCGCGGACCGTGGGACCTGGAAGGGTCTATCCGTGAACACCAGACGATTATGCACTGGTATGGCGAGCGCGATATTCCGGTCGAACTCAACGAACCGCACCACTGGGGCATGCGCGACGCGCCCGATACCGTTTTTGTCGCCAGCGCCTACCTCTCGGCGTACAATGCCCGCGCCTTCGGCGTGCGCGACTACATCGCGCAACTAATGTTCAATAGCCCGCCTGGTCTGTCCGACGCGATGGACCTGGCAAAGATGCTGGCGGTGATCGAGATCACGGCGCCGCTGGCGCGACCGGATTTCCGCATCTGGAAGCAGACCCGCACCGGACTGCTCAGTTTCCCCGTCGATCCCGCCGCATCGCGCGCGCACCTGTCGGCAAGCATCTACCTGCAGATGGCGCTGCGCCCGCACATCATCCACGTCGTCGGGCACACCGAAGCGCACCATGCCGCCACCGCCGGCGACGTGATCGAAGCGTGCGGGATGGCGCGCCGTGCGATTGACAACGCGTTGCGCGGCCAACCGGACATGACGGCCGACACGGCGGTGCGCGCACGGGCAGCGCAACTGGTCGAAGAGACCCATCTCCTCCTCGACGCCATTGCGCAACTCGCGCCGCCGGGCATCACCGACCCGCTGACCGACCCCGTGACTCTGGCGAAGGCAGTCGCCGTTGGGTTGCTCGATGCGCCGCAACTGCGTAATAACCCGTTTGCGCCGGGGCGCGTCGTGACCCGCTTCATCAACGGCATGTGCCTGGCGATCGACGATCAGGGACGCCCGCTCGACGAGAAAGAACGCATCCGACAGGCGCTGGATTTCGCAGCAATATCCACATTTACTTGACATAAAAAGGAGAACCGATCATGGCACCATCAACCCGCTACACCGTCATCGGCGCCGGGAATGGCGGGAAGGCGATGGCAGCGCATCTGGCCCTCATGGGTTTTGAGACGACGCTCTATAATCGCACTCCCGCCCACATTGAAGCCATCCGGCAGCGTCGCGGCATCGAACTGGACTCGGGCGAAACCGGTCCACGCGGTTTTGGCCAGCTGGCGCTGGTCACATCCGATATGAAAGAGGCGCTCGACCGTTGTGATGTGGCGATGGTCGTCGTTCCCTCATCTGCGCACGCGGAACTGGCGCGGGCGATGGCGCCGCACCTGCGCGACGGTCAGATCATCATTCTGCACCCTGGGCGCACCTGCGGCGCGATCGAGGTTGCCAGGGTGCTGCGCGATGAACGCTGCCGGGCGGATGTCACGGTTGCCGAAGCCGAGACGTTCATCTACGCCAGCCGCTCGGACGGACCAGCCCAGGCGCGTATTTTCCGGATCAAGGAAGCGGTTCCGCTGGCGGCGCTGCCATCCTATCGCACGGGCGACGTGCTTGGCATGATCCACGATGCGTTTCCACAGTACATTGATGGCGGCAACGTGTTGCGCACTGGCCTCAACAATATGGGCGCTATTTTTCATCCGGCGCTGACGCTGCTGAACGCCGGGCGCATCGAGTCGACCCGCGGCGACTTTCAGTTCTACATCGACGGCGTCACGCCATCAGTGGCGCGCGTGCTCGAAGTGATCGACCGCGAGCGCGTCACCGTCGCCGCCGCACTCGGCATTCGCGCTCGCACTGCGCAGGAGTGGCTGGCGCTGGCGTACAACGCCACCGGCGACTCGCTCTACGAAGCCATTCAGAACCAGCCGGGGTACTACGGCATCAAGGCGCCGCCGACCCTCAACCACCGGTACATTTTCGAGGACGTGCCGATGAGCCTGGTGCCGATCGCGGCGCTTGGTCAGCGGTACGGCGTCGCTGTCGCCGGGATCGACAGCATCATTCGCCTGGCGTGCATCATTCACCGCACCGATTACTGGCGCCGCGGGCGCACGCTTGATAAACTCGGCATTGCCAATCTGAGCGTCAGCGAACTGACGCGCTACGTCGAGGAAGGAACGCTGGAGTAGGGGCGCGCCGCAGGCGCGCCTGCGCCTGCATCGTGCAGGTTGGCGGTCGGGGTGAGCCTGCGGCGCGCCCGCGCGTATGTTCAGTATGTGGAGGTTACCGGTCAGGGTGCACCTATGTGCTGCGGAAGGGTTTATGCATACGATATATAATTCCGGAAAAGCAGTGAAAGGAGAGAGAAGCGCATGTGTGGAATTGCAGGCGTCTACCGCAGCACCGATGTGGCGCATATCGAGCGCATGCTGGCCTGGCTCAGCCATCGCGGACCTGATGGGCGCGGCGTCGTCGCCGCCGATACGGGCGTGTTGGGGCATACACGCCTGGCGATCATCGATCTGGAAGGCGGCAGGCAGCCGATGGAGTATGATGGCGCGCTGATCTGCTTCAACGGCGAAATCTACAACTATCGTGCGCTGCGCAATCGGTATCTGCGCGGACAAACCCTTGAGACCAACAGCGACACCGAGGTGCTGCTGCGCCTGTATCGCACGCTTGGTCCCGGATTTGTGCGCCTGCTCGAAGGCATGTTCGCCTTTGCCATTCTCGATGGCGACAACCTCTTCCTGGCGCGTGATCCGGTCGGCATCAAGCCGCTGTACCTGGCGCGGTATGGTGACACGTTGCTGTTCGCATCCGAGATCAAAGCGCTGGCATTGTATGCCGATCAGGTGACGACATTTCCTCCGGGCACGTGGCGCCACTCACGTTTCGGCAGCCATGCCTACTACGAGCTTGCCCAGGGATGGCCCCAAAATGGCGTTTTTGAGACGCCTGATCAGGCGATCGCTGCGATTCGCGCCGTGTTGCGTGTGGCAGTGCACAAACGTCTCCTGGCGGATGTCCCGGTCGGCATCAGTCTGAGCGGCGGTCTCGACAGCAGCATCATCGCGCTCCTGGCGTGCGCCGAGCGCGATGATGTCGAGACATTCGCGGTTGGAATGGAAGGAAGCGAAGACCTGGAGGCGGCGCGACAGATGGCGCGCTATCTGGGAACACGCCATCACGAGTATGTCTACACCCGCGCCGAGATGGAAGCGGCGCTGCCGGACGTGATTTACTATCTCGAATCGGCTGATCCGGCGCTGGTGCGCAGTGCGGTGCCAAACTATTTCCTGGCGCGACTGGCGTCGGAACGGGTTAAAGTCATCCTGACCGGCGAAGGCGCCGATGAACTGTATGCGGGCTATGAGTACATGCGGGCGATTGCAACGCCGGAAGACCTTCACCGCGAACTCGAAACGTCGATCCGTGAGTTGCATCGCACCAATCTCCAGCGCGCCGACCGCATGTTCATGGCGTTTGGCGTTGAGGCGCGGGAACCATTTCTGGACATTGAGTCGATCGCCCTGGCGTTGAGTCTGCCGCCAGAATGGAAACAGGCGGCGCCTGGCGAGCCGACAAAAATGTTGCTCCGCCAGGCATTCGCCGATGAGTTGCCGGATTTGATCATCCAGCGACCGAAGCAGAAGTTTTCCGCTGGCGCCGGTTCGATATACGAACTTGCCCAAGTCGCTGAAGAACGGTTCGATAATCAGACATTTGCGCGCGAACGACGACGGTTGATGCGCCAATGGGGCTACCGTTTGCGAAATAAAGAGGCGCTCTACTACCTCGATACGTTGCGCGCCGTGCTCCCCGAACGCTTGATTATGCCCGAAATGGGAGTGAGCCGGAGTTTGTGATTCAGGCAAGAGGCCTGAGATAAGGGTAGGGACGCACCGCTGGGGTGCCCGCACGTTGCATGCCTCACGGTGAACGTTGAACGTGGGCAGGTGGCAAGGTTACAGATGGTAGGTGGGAAGGGTGCAGTGGGAAGCCGGTTTTCGGTTCCTGGTTCTCGGTTCCTGGTTCTTGGTTCTCAGTTCTCGGTTCTCAGTTCTCGGTTCTCGGTTCTTGGTTCTTGGTTCTCAGTTCTTGGTTCTCAGTTCTCGGTTCTCAGTTCTCGGTTCTCAGTTCTCGGTTCTCAGTTCTCGGTTCTCAGTTCTTGGTTCTCAGTTCTTGGTTCTCAGTTCTTGGTTCTCAGTTCTCGGTTCTCGGTTCTTGGTTCTCCTAACCCTTAACCCCGAATGAACAGATCGTTACTTGCGAGAATTGCCGGGGTCATGCTATTCTTGTTACGACTATCACAAGAAAGGTGACTCATGGAACTGACAACGATCACCCAGGTCGCGCCGGGGCGATTGATCGGCCTTGCGCCAGACGGCGATCTCCGGCTGGTCTGGGATTATACGACGATACGCATTCCGCTCTTCGATCTGCCGCATCTGGCGGCGCTTCTCGATCTGTGGCTGCTGGAGGAAGAGCCGCTGCTGTTGCGCCGCGGCTACTACCGCCTGACGCACAGCCCGGAGGGCGGGTATCAGTTGTGGCTGCACACCGCCGGTCTGTGGTTGAGTCACCAGGATGTGCACACCCTGACGACTCTGGTTAACGCGGTCGTTGAGGAACTCTGCCGTCCGATCTGCCGCCAGCCGAAAGCGCCGTTTGGTCTGGGGTATCGGAAGTTCATCGCCTCCCCGCGCAAAGGGCACAACCGAAACTAAATGAGTGCGCCGGATCGATCGATCCGGCGCTTATTCCCCACTCCCTATTGACCGAATTAGCCCTGATTGCGCTCCTCGATGTGCGCGCGCAGCAGCCATGCCATTTTCTCGTGCTTTTCCATCAGCGACGTGAGGAAATCGCTCGTGCCCATGTCGTCGTACTGCTCGTCGCAGGCGCGCAGGTCCTGGCGCAAATGGCGAATGATCGCCTCGTGATCGGCGACCAGTTGCCGGAGCATCCCGCGCTCATCGGGCAGATCGCCGGGGTGCTCAGCGAGCGTCGCCAGCTGGAGGAACTCGGTCATCGTGCCAGGCGCCGCCGGTCCCAGCATGCGAATGCGCTCAGCAATATCGTCAATATCATCAGCAAGCGCCTCATACTGCTGCTGGAACAGCGCGTGGAGCGGACCGAACGCCATCCCGACCAGGTTCCAGTGATAGTTGCGCAACCGGGTGTAGAGCACGTGCTCGTCCGCCAGCAGGCGGCTCAAAATTGCGGTAACGCCCTGCACGCTCGTGTCGCTCAAGCCAATATCAGGCTTTGGGGTCGTTGTGATGCGTCCCATTCCGATTTCGGCGCTCATACGAACTCCTTTCCTGTGTGCTGATTGCAAAAGACGCAGTGTTGCAATGATATCTATAACGGTACCAGAAATCAAGACCAGAAGCAAGTGTTGTTAGCCGTTGCTGTTCTTTTGCGCGACCGGCTCCTGCTTGGGCGGCGCCTTTGCACGCAGTTGTTCGTTCTCTTTCTCCAGTTGCGCAATTCGCTGTTCCAGTCCCGCCTGCACCTTGCTCAGCCGCCGCTCGCGCAATGAGTGGCGAATGCCGCTGTACCCGGTGAACAGCGCAACCAGCGTCGCGCCGGCGATCACCGCCAGAATCATCACCAGTGAAAGCGAAATCGGACCGGACGTGAACATCAGAAAGCGCACCTCAACCGGTTGCGGATTCTGGACGCCGAACAACACCAGCATGACTGCGAGCACGGTCATCAAAATGAACATGAACACTCGCATAGGCGACCTCTGCAGCAGTATCTACGATCCTTGCGCGTAAGCTTATCATATCACAGAAAGGGAAAACCGGGACGAAGGCGCCGGTCGCGGTTGCGGTCGTCTCTTGCAGGCATGGCGTGCAAGAGAACACGGATTCGCACGGATTAGGACGGATTCTGACGGATTGCCTTGTATCCGTTCCCTGTTCCCCACTCCCCACTCCCAGAGGAAAAGAATACAGGGGCGAGACATATCGTCTCACCCCTGTACTCATGCAGCGAAGAGCCGGGATATTACGCCATGCGGCGGCGCATCACCAGACCCGCGCCGATCAGCGCCGCAGCGGCAACCAGCGCCCACATTGCGATGCTCGTCTCGCCGCCGGTGCGCGGCAGCGCAGCCGGAGCAGGCGTCGTGACGGCAACTTCGACCTTGATGTTCGCCAGTTCGCCGACCGCGAACACGTCATAGATCTTGCCAGCCTCCAGGCGCGTGCCCTTCAGGTCCAGCACAACAGCGGTACCGCCGGCCGGGGTGACCTGCAGGTCATACGAACCGGCATCGACCGGGAGGTAGTTGCTGGCATTTGGGAATGCCAGGTTCGGGATCAGGGTCGGTCCGCCGGCAACCTTGATATCCACTGCCGGCGCATCCGGCGAGAAGTGGATCACGCGCACGTGCGCCTTGCCTGCCGCTGGCGCCGTCAGATCGTCCATCAGAATGGTCGGCTTGATGTTAGCCAGCTTGCCCGTTGCGGCGATGGTGTACGCTTTGCCCGCTTCGATCCGAACACCCTTCGCGTCGATGACGACCGGCGAGGTGGCGCCTGCCGGGACAACCTGGATGTCGTAGCTGCCCGCCGGCAGGTCCAGGTAGGCGCTGGCGGCGAAGAATGGAACGTTGGTGAGCGCCCTGTTGCCGTTGACAATCACATCAACAGCCGGAGCGTCTGGCGAGGCGTGAATGACACGCACCTTGGCGGTGCCAGCCTGGGCGAACGCGGCTGGCGCCACGGCCAGCGCGAGCAGCGCGCCGAGCAGGAAAAGGATCCACGACTTGCTTCGCATGATAGACCTGTCCTCCTTCGATACATTGTGCTGCCAGTCTCGATACTGTGCAGCTGCTTTGCACTTTCATAACAAAGAACGAACAATGTGCGGAATCGGATCTCTTCTCAGCGAATTCTCATCGGAGCAGGCGATCATAGAGTTCCAGAAAGCCGCGCCCCAGTTGCTCGAACCCGAACGAACGCACGACTTTATCGCGCCCGTATGCGCCAAACTGCCGTCGCAGCCCTTCGTCCTCACCAAGCCGCCGCACTGCCTCCGCATAGGCGGCGACATCGTCGCGCGGGCAGAGGAAGCCGCACAACTCGTGATCAACGACCTCTGGCAGCGCCGAGATGCGCGTCGTCACCACGGGCCGGCCGCACGCCAGCGCCTCCGCCTGGACGATGCCGAACCCTTCGAGGCGCGACGGTGCGAGCAGGATGTCGCACGCCTGATACGCTGCCACCAACCCATCGCGGTCTGGCGCACCGATCGGAACCATGCGCGGGTGCGGCGATCCTTCATCAACGCCCTGAAAGCCGCTCGTGTAGTACAACACATAGTCTTCCGGCAGCAGGTCGAGAATGCGCGGCAGCAGGTCAAACCCTTTGCGCCGCGTCCGGTTGCCGACGAAGAGCAGCCGGACGCGCCCGCCTTTGTCGGGCAATCCGTCGTTCCGCCGTTTCAAGTCGAGAGTCGGCACGAACGTATCGGTGTCGATGCCGTCATAGATGACCGTTGTGTTGGTGAACCCGTAGGTTTGGGCGACCTGTTGCTGCGTGTAGCGCGACACGCACACCACCGCATCGGCGGAACTGATCGACCGCCAGTCGTAGCGCGCTTCGACCAGGCGGTAGAACAGGCGCTGCGCCAGGGTGCTGTACGGTTGCAGGTCGGGGTCGGTCGTCAGGTGGTGAACAGTGGTGACGAGGGGGCGGCCCGGCGCGCGCAGCGCAAACGCCACGCGCGAACGTCCCTGAATGAGGTCGAACCCCTGCCACCAACCACGCGGCAGCCCGCGCGGGATCAGCATGGGCAGGAAGTTGTAGACCTCCGGCAGGCGCAGCAGTTCGGCGCGTGGCGCGCCGTAGCGTTGCACAGCGCGGGTGATGTTCTGAATGCCGAAGTCAACGCCGCCGCGCCCGACTGGTGAAATGTAAAGCGGACGAATCATCGTGTGCGTGTATGGTTTTTCTCCTGACGCCTGTCCCTGACAGTGGGCGTTGGCTTCGACAGGCTCAGCCAACGCGATTCCAGTCGAAGCCAACGCGATTGCCAGACGGTCAACAGGCGGTTCTCATGACCGCGAAAGCTAACTGGAATCAATGCCCTTAAGTCGGAAGACGAACCATCATCAACTAAGTTCAGGCGCGGAGTCTTTGCGCCTTCGCGCCTTTGTGTGCGCGTATTTGAACGGTATTGGCTCTAGAATCGGTCCGAGGCATACGGCGCAAGCCCGGCGAACAGCCGTTCGATCAGCGCCAGCGCCGGGCGCGAGCGCACGTCGAGCAATCCGAACGCTGCGGCGGTGCGCGGTCGCAGATAGCGGCTGACGATCTGCGCCAGTGTGCGCACATCGCAGCGCATATCCGCGTCCGTTCCGGCGTCCAGGCGCTTCACCCGCGCGCCGCCCCCTTCGACCTCTAGCGCGAAGACGCCGTTGTTGCGCTCCAGCCAGTCATCGGCGATCTGTAGCGTCAGGCGACCGGCGACCTCGCGCGGGAAGGAATACGCTTCCAGCGCCAGCGCCACATCGACCATGCGCAGCATCAGTCCCGGCATCATCGCGCACTGGAGCGGATCGGGCATCAGCGCCTGCACTGGCGCATCAGCAGGCGCATTGAAGATCACATCGACGCACTGATCCTCAAACGCCGAGAAAAAGGCGAAAATCTGCGCGCGCGCCTGCGGGTCGAGCGCCACTGCCTCCCGGCACTGCACCACGCGCCCGTGCGCGCCGCGTTCGACGGCAACAATCGCGTAGGATCG
>DAOTWI010000334.1:0-6556 GCA_034436075.1 Roseiflexus sp. | reverse complement strand
CGGGGGCGCGGCGCTGCCGTGCCCCTACGTGCTATCTGCCCACGGGCAACGGGTGTCGGGCGACATTTCATTCCTGCCCGCAAACTCAAAACCGCACGCCAAACACCTGTTCGATCCAGGCGATCCAGGGCAGGCGCCGTTGTTCTGTCAGTTCGGGCAATGGCTCGCGGTAGACGCCAAACGCGCGCACGGTGAAGAAACAATCTTTCTTCCAGCCGCGACAATCGAGCCGTCCGATCACTGTACCGTTGTCAGGGGTTACGATCAGCAGATTGGCGCCGTAGGTGATGTCGTTGACAGTGTCGGGCCAGACGCGTTCGACAAAGATGCTTTCGTAGGCGACGCCACGCTGATCGAGCGCATACCCGATAGCATCGGCGAACGTGACGAAACTGCGCGGGCGCAGGAATGCCGCCGCAAACGCCAGCGCCGCGCAACTCAAGATGCACGCAGCAATGATGAGTATTGGGAGAACACGTTTTGTGGTGTGTTGTGCAGACATCAATGGTTGGGCGCCTCCACCTTCAACGTTCAACCTTCCCGCTTCCGCACCCGCTGATTTCACCACAGAGGCGCAGAGGACACAGCAAGCGCCGGAATGCTCACTTGTAACCCGCCAGTGTTTCACCAGCAACATTCAACGTGCAACGTGCACGAGTTCAGTCAGGCGTTGCACCCAGACCATCCACGGCAGCGGTCGTGTGGCGCTGATGTCGGGGATTGGCTCGCGGTCAATCCCAAGGCGCGCAATCGTCACCCGGCAGCGACGGCGGTCGTCGGCGCATTCGAGGCTGCCAGGAAGGACATCGCCGCCGGAGAGCGTAACGCTGACCGTGGCGCTGTACGGGTAGACGGATGGTCCGTAGGCGTAATAGTTGACCGCTGCGGGCCAGACCTGCGCGGTGACGATGCGTTCGTGCGCAATCCCGCGCTGTTCGAGCACGACGGCAATGGCATCCGCGTGGCTGGTGATTGTGCGTGGGCGCAGGGCGACCAGCAGCGCCGCTGCAAGAATGCACGCAGCAGTCGAAGCGGTGATCAGGATGAGGGCGTGTCTGGGGAGTCGCATGGGTCTGAGAACCGGGAACTGGGAACTGAGAACTGAGAACCGAGAACTGAGAACCGAGAACTGAGAACTGAGAATTGAGAACTGATAGGAAGATTAACCAAAACCAGGATGATTGAGCTTGCACCTGTGGAGAGGTTGGCGTGGGCTGAGCTTGTCGAAACCCACGCCGTCTGCTAACGGGTTCAAGATTGTTCAATGTCAGGATGATCTTCCTGATTAAGAACCAGGAACTGAGAACCAGGAGTCAGGGGTTAGCCTTCCCAACCTTCAACCTGTCACCTTCACACCTGCAACCTTCAACCGTCTCACGTGCAACGGGTAACGCCTTCAACCTTCCCGCCTTCCCCCTCACTCATCCACTCCTGGTACGCTTCCATTGTTCCGTTGAAATACACGTGCACCACCTGGTTGTGCGTAATGCGGGTGATCGCCTCAAATACCTCGGCGTCATCGGCGCTGTGAGCCACCAGCATCCCGCGTTCGGGGGCAAAATCGTCTTCGCTGGGGGGAATGACGAAGACCAGCCACTCGTTTGGGTAGCGGCGCTCAACGTCGGCGATCAACTCGACTCTGCCCTTCTCTTCCATGCCAGTATACGGGCACCCGCAATCGCAATTGACTCCGCAGTCGCCGTGCGTGCCGCACGAGAGCGATGTGCCGCCATGTTCGGCGGATGTCAGGTTGATCATGATCGGCATGGTGCGTGTCCTCTTCCTGATAGAGCGATGAACGTCAACCTGCACGCCGGGATGTCGCCATCGGAGCAGAGTGCACGGACGGCGGTCGGAACGGGTGATTCACATCTACCTGTTGAATAGCGTGCATCGCCCAATCCGTCCACATCCGTTTCAATCCGTGCGCATCGGTGTTCTATTACAGGTTATGCCCACAGGCAAGAGCGACATCATCGGTCGTCCAGTTGACCGCTGCGCACACAAAGGCGCAAAGGCGCAAAGGTTGTCCATCGCGGGCATTCCATTACATATGAATGGCTGCGCCCTCCGCCGCAGCATGCGCCGCCTCGACAATCGCTTCGTAGAGGGTCGGATGGGCGTGGACGGTGCGCACGAGCGATTCGGCGGTCGCCTCGTGCGACAGCGCCAGCCCGCCCTCGGCGATCAGTTCGGTGACGCGCGGACCGATCATGTGGACGCCAAGCACCTCATCGTACTGTTTGTCAGCGACGATCTTGACAAACCCCTGCCGCTGACCGAGGATCGTCGCCTTGCCATTGCCGGTGAACGCGAACTTGCCGACCTTCACGTCGTACCCCTGTTCGCGCGCCTTCGCTTCGGTCAAGCCGACGCTGGCGATCTCCGGGTTGCAGTAGGTGCACGCCGGAATCTTGCCGTAGTCGAGCGGCTGCGTATGGTGACCGGCAATCGTTTCGGCGGCGATGATGCCTTCAGCAGATGCCTTATGCGCCAGCCAGGGAGTGGTGACCGCGCAATCGCCAATGGCATAGATGCCCTCGACACTTGTGCGCATATGGTCATCCACCTTGATAAACCCGCGCGGGTCAAGCGCCACGCCGACCTCTTCCAACCCGATGTCGCCGGTGTTGGGCACAATGCCCACTCCCACCAGCGCGCGCTCGAACGTCAGCGCGTGCTCGCTGCCCTGCGCATCGACCAGGCGCGCCACCACGCCGCCATCGATCTTTTCCAGGTTGTTGAGTTTTGAACCGGCGAAGACCTTGATGCCGCGACGGTTGAGCGCGCGCGCGAGTTCGGCGCTGACCTCTTCATCTTCGAGCGGCACGACGCGCGGCAGCATTTCGACGAGCGTCACCTCCGCGCCGAACGTGCGGTACATCGACGCAAACTCGACGCCAATCGCACCCGCGCCAACGACCAGGAGCGATTTCGGGACGCTGGGGATGCTCAACCCGCCGGTTGACGACAGAATCCGGTCGTTGTCGAACACCGCGCCGATCGCCGGGATCTCGCGGGGGCGCGCGCCAACAGCGAGAATGATATTCTTTGCCGTAACGGTACGATGCTGCCCTTCAGCGATGTTGACGGCGACCTGCCCGCGCCTGGCGAGGCGGGCAAAGCCATTGATGACATCGATCTTATTCTTCTTCATCAGAAAGGAAACGCCGCTGGTCATCGTCTTGACCACCGTATCCTTCTGGCGCAACGTCGCCTCCCAATCGAGCGACACGCCTTCGACGACCACGCCGAAGCGCTTCGCCTCGCGCAGTTCATCGAGCAGGTCAGCGGTGTGGAGCAACGCCTTGGTCGGAATGCACCCGACATTGAGGCACACGCCGCCCATTGCCTGGAGCTCGACGACCGCAGTTTTCAAGCCAAGTTGCGCGGCGCGGATAGCAGCCACATAGCCGCCGGGTCCGCCGCCGATGACCACCACGTCGTAGAGGGTATCGGTCACAGAAGTTGCCTTTCTATGTCATCTGGAATGCAGATGGGAGCGAATACAGGACAACTTGTGTCAACTGTAGCAAGTATTGTACCATGAGTGGGGGAAAGGCGATGAGGAACTGCGCAATGTCACGCCACCTCGAGGTTCTCTTCCAATTCGACGTGCAGCCAGCATGCGTTGTGCTCATAGTCAGTGTGCGCGCGTTCGAAGGACTGGAGGTCGCCAAAAATGCCGAGAGACGAAGGTCGCGTCAAGAATGCCGGAGAATCGGAGACAAGCAGAGAGTACGACGAATGCGGCCAGCGGCGAAAGTCGTTGATGAAACCATGCTTACGAGGGTTCAGGTGGATGTAGAGCATGGTGTTGCGAAAGTGCCCTTTGTCAGTCACGACCACACGCCCAAAGGGATGTTGGAAAAGACTTCCGACACGACCATATGCCTTATTAATCGACTTGGCATAAGCATTGAGTAAGTGCGCAAACTGAAGTGATGGCGTGACCCTGGTTTTATCCTGGGAAGCCGCCCATTTGTCGATCTCTTGTTGGGATTTGGTTTTGATGAGAAGGTGGAAATGATTCTTCAAGAGGCAATATGCGTATGTGTACGCGACTGGTGGGATATATTTTTCGTATAACTTCAGGAAATACTCGTAGTTGCGTTCCTCGATGAAGATATTTGTCTTATTCGTTCCACGGGTGTAAATGTGGTAAACGGTGGAGAAGGAGAGAGCGGGCGGGTTGGACATGATACGTGGTCTCCTTCCTAAACCTATCATTCTTAAGACCTCAAAGGTCTTTTAGACCTTTGGGGTCTTAAGGAAAAAATAAAATAAATATAGACATCATCGCTCGACCGCCACCCGATTCGCCGCCTCTTCCATCAACGCCAGCTGGCGCGCCACTTCTTCCACGGCGATCCGCTGCTTGCGGTACAGGTCGGACTCGCTCATCGCCAGGCGGTCGGCGGTCTCGCGGATGCGCCGCCCTTGCAGGAAGCGCATTTCCAGGATGTTGTAGAGCAGCCATTCCTGCGCCGACGGGTCGAGTTGCGCGTCGGGGCGCAGGTTCTCGATCGCCTGGCGCAGCACTGCCTGGAGTGCGCGTGTCGGGCTGCCTCCCTGCTCTTCCAGCACCCGCCGCACCGTCCGCAACCCCAGGAGCGGGCTTTCCGACAGTTTCGGTCCGCCCCAGTAGTGCGCCAGCGCCTCCTTGACCAGTTGCGGGAATTCGGGCAGCGACGCCACATCCGATTCGAGCGTCTGCAACGACGCTGGCGTCGCCTGTTCGAGTTGCGTGCTCAAATGCTGGAGCGACTGCATATCCGGTCCCAGCCCGCGCAGCGTGTCGAACAACCGCTGCTGCATCTGCACTGTTTCGAGCGCCAGTTCCATCCGGTGCGCCAGTGCGCCGATCAGTCGCCGCGCATCGGCATTCAGCGCGTCGTGCGGGTACGCGACGCCGAGACAACCGAGCAACGTTCCATCAGGAGCCCGGAGCGGCAGCAACCAGAACCCTTCGACGCGCAGGAATGCCTCGGCGGGCGGCGTGTCGCCTGACGATCGCGGCGGCAACCGCGACAGGCGCGCCATCAGATCGACCAGCGGGTGTTCGTTGACAAAGCGCCGCACCGCCTGGCGCGATCCAACCAGGGTTTTGACAGTGTAACCGCCAGCATCGTCTGGCGCAGCGACAAATCCTGTCTCTGAGCGCAACGCCCCGCACACGACGACCAGCGTATTCTCCAGCAGACTGCGCAGGTCAGCCTGGGTGAAGGTGTTGCGCGGCAGGGCGCGCAGGTAATCGATCTCAGCGTGATCCTGCGCATACACCAGCGCGTCGAGGTACGGCTTCAGGCGGTTGACGAACAGCGGCATCATCACCGTCATAATCACCACGCCGGCGGTCAGCAGCGCCTGCTCCGGCAATCCGAGCCAGCGCGCCAGCACCGGCGTCGCGCGCAGGAACAACGCAATGCTGATGCCAACAAAGGGACCGTACAACACCCAGCGGATGAAATCCTGCTTGATCAGGCGGTCAGGCAGCGGCAGACCCTGGAATGCAATGCTATACACCATCACGGTCGTCATCAGCATAACCGCGACATTGCCGATTGCCACCAGGAACAGAACGAGCGCGAACGGAATGAAATACTCCGGTCCCGGAATGATGAGGAACGGATAGACTGCAATCGCCGGACCGACGAACGTCAGGCTCAGGTACGTCATACGGCGGCGCAGGGTGGGCGTGAGCGCCGCCTGGCGCACGCGCACGGAGGCAGCCAGACCAACAAGACAGGCCAGCGCGAAGTAGAGCGTGAAGAGCCAGAAGAGCGGACCAGCGTTGAACTGCGCGACTGGCTGCATCTGAACGCCATTGCGCACGATCAGGTCAGTGCCCCATGCCAGCGCCAGAAAAACGACGCTGATGGCATATGCAGCAGGAACGCTCCAGCGGCGCCGCAGTTGGTGCTGACCGCTGAAATCGAGCAGCGCATCCGCCAGGTGAATGTACCCGGCTGGAACGCCAACGATACCGAGCCATTGGGCGCGCAGCAAGAATTGCAGCGTCTCCTCGCGTTGCACCTGCTGGGTCAGCACATCGCCGCCGAACACCACCACGATGCTGCCGAGCAACACCGCCAGCGCACGCGCAATCGGGGTGTAGCGATTCTGCAGAACCAGGTAGACCAGGAGCGAGAATGAAACGATCAGGACAGCCGACGCCAGGAGATCGTTGATGGCAAGCAGCAGATTCGTCAGGAATGGCAGGTCCGTCATACCGTTTGTACGTCTCGAACAGTATCCTATGGGATACTATTGTACACTATCAAAGTTACGGTTCCAGAGGACTGCCATATCATTGTGCACGCTGCTTTCATTCTTTGCGCCTCTGTGCCTTTGTGTGAGTATTCGGGTGCAGGCATGAATTGTCAGGCGGCAAGCAAGCGCGTTCCTGAGGCGATGCGCCCTGGCTGGCGACTACCCCCCAACCCCCCGCATGCGGGGGGTGTCGCCTACGCGGCGCGCCAAGTTCAAGCGTCACAACCCCAACCCCCCGCATGCGGGGGGTGTCGGGCAGGCGTTCCGCCGGGCGTCCACCTGC
>DAOTWI010000333.1:0-2616 GCA_034436075.1 Roseiflexus sp. | reverse complement strand
CGTTGGCGCCATGGCGTGTTGCGCGGATGCAATGCCAGCGCCGCCAGCGCCAGCAACGGGCGCAGCGCCGGACTCCCCCAACTCAGCCCGCGCCATCCGCGAATGCCGGAAAAGAACTCATACACAATCACCGCTAACAGCAGCGCGCGAAGAAAGAGCGGCATAGATCTCCCTCGATAATCCTCGAACTTCATAGTATCATACCCGACACAATGCTACTGCACTGTCAAGGAGAAAACCATGAGCCTGCTTCAAGGCAAAAAGGGACTGGTGATGGGCGTCGCCAATGACCATTCCATCGCCTGGGGAATTGCAAAGGCGCTCCACGCCCAGGGCGCCGATCTCGGCTTCACCTACGTCGGCGAAGCGCTCGAACGGCGGGTGCGTCCACTTGCCGAGAGCCTCGGCGCGCGGCTGATCGAACCGTGCGATGTGCAGCGCGACGATGACATCGACGCGCTGATGGCGCGTGTGCGTGATGCCTACGGCTCGCTCGACATCATCATTCACGCGATTGCGTTCGCCAACCGCGACGAACTGAACGGACCCTACCTGAAAACCACGCGCGAAGGGTTTCGCCTGGCGCTCGATGTGAGCGCCTATTCGCTGACCGCAGTCATCAAAGCCGCGCAAGACCTGCTGGCGCCTGGCGCATCGATTGTGACGCTGACCTATCACGGATCGCAGCAGGTTGCCCAGAACTACAATGTCATGGGCGTGGCGAAGGCGGCGCTGGAGGCGAGTGTGCGCTACCTGGCGAACGACCTGGGTCCGCGCGGCATTCGGGTGAACGCTATCAGCGCCGGACCGATCCGCACCCTGGCAGCCAGCGGCATCGCCGGATTTCGCACGTTGCACAAACAGTTCGCCGAAGTCGCGCCGCTGCGCCGCAACGTCACGATTGAGGACGTTGGCAACGCCGCCGTCTGGTTGTGCAGCGACTGGTCATCGGCGGTGACCGGTGAGATTATCTATGTTGATGCGGGATTCCGCAACATCTCGATCAGTTTGCCGGAGTGACCGCTTGCTCTGTCTGATCGACCGGCGCCTGATCGGTCACGTCAGCGCTCACTGGCGCTGACACCGGTGTGTGATGCGCAGGCGCAAGATCGCGCGGCAGATCGGGCGCATCGATCAGTTTATAGTACAGATACCGCAGCAGCAGGCGCGCAACCGCGGCAACCGGGATCGAAACGAACAATCCGAACGGTCCGCCGAGCGCGCCGCCTGCCAGAATGGCAAAAATGACCAGCATGGGGTGCAGGTGAACCGCAGGACCGACGACGTATGGAATGATGAAATTATCCTCGAACATGCGCAGCACAAAGTAGGTCAACCCGATCGAGCCCGCGATCAGCCACGCGGGCCATCCCCACGGCGCTGGCGTTTGAAATAGCGCCACGACAATCGCAATGCCGGCTGCCGACCACGGACCGAGGAGCGGGATGGTTTCCAGAATGCCGGTCACAATCCCCAACACCAGCGCATAGCGCACGCCCAGCAGCATCAACGCAATCGTCGTTAGCGTCGCCATAATCGGGATCAGCATCAGCGTTCCGCGCACATACCCTGCCAGAATGCGGTCGATCTGACTGCCAAGCGCGCGAACTTCGGCGCGGTACGGCGCAGGCGCAAGCCCATAGATCCACTCGACAATCCGTGGCGCTTCCAGCAACAGATAGAACGTAACAATCAGATAGGTGACAAACAACAGCAACGTCTCGAAAGCGACGGCGACCAGATGCGGCACATGTTCCGGCAGGCGTCGCCCGAAATCGGCGAGCGCCTCGCGCAGCGCCTCGTTGACCGGTGCGAAATCGACGCTGATGCCTGCAACAACAATCTGATCGCGCAGCAGCAACTCCTGCTGAATAAGATTCAGTGCATGCGGTATCTGCGCCTGCAAGCCGACATACTCACGTTCGATCGCCGGTCCGAGCGTCCGCCAGAGACCATAGACCATGCCCCCAATCACGACATACAACAGTCCGATCCAGAGCGCTCGGCTGATGCGCGTGCGGCGGTGCAGCCAGGTAATGAGCGGATTGAACAGGTATGCCGTAATTGCTGCTCCCACAAACGGGATCAGCACATTTCCCAATCCGCGGATCAACCAGAAGAAAAGCGTCGCAATCAGCGCTATGGTGATCATTTTGACCGTCGGCGAAAAGCGGATCGGGCGAGATTCAATGCTCATACGGACCTCCAGGCGTACATATGCGGAGATGCTCCGTTCTGTTATTGTACCGCATGAAGAACGACCACGAAACGTAAGGAGAGAGAAGGTCGCAGGCGGGCAGGTGTTGAACGTTTGAGAGAGGGGAATGTCGAACGGCGGTGCGAAGGTCTGACGTTGCCCGTTGCAGGCGGGAATGTGGAACGTGGCGCGTGGGAAGTCAGAACCGTTGCACGCTCAATGTAAAGAAAAGCGTGAGACAAGCGACGAGGCGCAAGAGTGAGAGAGGCAGGAAGGTTGAAGGTGAAGAACGCGCGAACTTCTAACCCTTAGCCCCTGACTTCCGATTCTCGGTTCTGGGTTCTGGGTTCTCAGTTCTCAGTTCTCAGTTCTCAGTTCTCAGTTCTCGGTTCTCAGTTCCCGGCTCTCAACCCAACGCT
>DAOTWI010000332.1:0-2031 GCA_034436075.1 Roseiflexus sp. | reverse complement strand
CCCCCTGAGCCTGTCGAAGTGGGCGCGCCACCGATGGCAATACAGGGTTATTCAAAGAGTCCCCACTCCCTGCTCCCCACTCCCTACTCCCCACTCCCCGCCCGAACCTGGTATAGCGCATACGTTCCAAACTGCGCCACCTGAATATAGTGACGTTCCAGCTCAGGCGTATTGAGCACGCCAGTGTAACTGCCGAAGCCGCCAACCACTACATACTCCGGTCGATCGGCATACCAGTCGTAGCGCACCGGATCGCCTCCCAGCCAGGTGTGCCGCACCGCCTGATCGAGCGTCGGTTGGGGCGGATAGAGGTAGCGGTGATCGGTCAGCACCCCCAGTTCCGGCTCCCACGTGGCAATGATCGCTGTTTCCGGCACATTGGCATTCAGATATGCGGCAAATCGTTGCGCACTGTCGTCAGGCGTGAAAACAACGCGCGCCGTCAATCCGATCGGCAGCGCGATGATGACAATCAGGTAGATGACAGCAGTCGTCGCCGCTACTGGCAAGACGCGGCGCAGCCAGCCGATGGCATCGAACGCTAGCCGCGCGACGGTCAGCGCGCTCAGCGCAACCGCCGGAAAGGCGTAGCGGGGCCAGCCGAGGGATACGCCGACAAACCACGCCAGCCACATTCCGATGATCAGCGCCAGCAGCGCTTCGCTCAACCCCTCCGACGTGCGGCGGCGCGCACGCCAGATCGTATACGTCAGCGCCGGTACAACCAGACCGCCGAACAGATCGGGGCGCAACAGGTAATATCCGGCGCGCAGGGTCGAATGCAGGTTGAAGACGAAAATCGCCCCTCCGGCAGCCTGCCGGGTTTGCTGAAGATTTTCAAAGAATGTGCCAGGACCGAGCAGCGCGAACTGAACCACTGTCCAGAGCGCAAAACACCCAACAGCAACGACCGGCGGAACCAGGCGCAGCGTCCAGGTTCCAGCCCGGTAGTAGCGCCAGTCGAGCAGCGCGATTAACGCCAGCGCCAGCGGAAGAATCAGCACAAACTGATTTTTCGTCACCAGCGCCAGACCGAACCCCAGCCCCGCCAGGACGCTCCACGTCCAGTGTGTGCGTCGCATCGCCGGTTGCGTCGCGGCCTTCAGCGCCGCCAGCCATGCCAGCATCCCCAGAAAGACGAATGCAACGCCGGGCGCCTCGCCGAGCACCTGCCGTCCATACTCGATCAACCCCTCATAATTGACCGTGCGCGACGCCAGCAGGAGCGCCAGGGCAATCAGCGCCGTCCAGCGATCATACAGACGCCGTGCAAGCGCGTACCCCGCAACAAGCGCAATGGCGAAATAGATCACAATCACCAGTCGCCCTTGCGTCAGACCGACGCCGAACACCTGGTAGACCGCCGCAACCGGCAGCATAATCGTCGGACCGATGCCAATCGTGGGTCCGTGATAGCGAAACTCGACGTTGCCATCAGGCGTGGCGCTGATATCGGCATATTTGCCGTACTGCACCAGCGTCTTCGGCACGTGCAGGTGCGACCCCTCATCGAACCAGGTGCGTGGCGCGTATGGCAGATTGATCGTCGCCAGCAGCGCCGCGATGACAAACAACGTCGCCACAAGAATCCGGTAGACGACGACGGTCATTGGCGTTGTCTGAAGGTGTGGAGCGCTGTGCGCTTCTGGGTGGATCATGTTGGAGTACTCCTGCCTACAGCCACGGGCGCCCACCGAGGGGCGCCCCTATGCTGCCCCGCCACGGGCGCCGACGGGGACGCGCCTGCGCCGAATCTGTCACAAGCGGCCACAGGTTGAAGATGGGAGGATGTCAACGAATAACCGAATGGATCGGCGAATAAACAAATGCCCTGCACCCATTCGTTTGTTCGTTCTCATATTCGTTGACACCATATTCGTGCCATTCCCCCTTCTGTTCCCTATTCTCAGTTCTCACTTCTCAGTTCTCACTTCTCAGTTCTCACTTCCCGGTTCTCAGTTCTCAGTTCTCAGTTCTCAGTTCTCAGTTCTCAGTTCTCGGTTCTCAGTTCCCGGCTCTCAACCCAACGCT
>DAOTWI010000331.1:0-6989 GCA_034436075.1 Roseiflexus sp. | reverse complement strand
CAGCGCCGGCGGCGGCGGCAGGTCGCCGTCGGTCGCCAGCAGCGCCTCGATGTAATCGTACAGCACAGGGATGAGCGCCTCATCGTTGAGCGAGTGGAACCAGTACGGTCGCCCATCGATCAGAAGGAGCGCAACATTCGCCAGCGGGCAGGGACCCAGGCACCCGCCCTGGCTCAGATGGACGCGGTTGCGCAATTTGCGCCGCTCCCATTCCTCGTGGTAAATGTCGGTGCGAACCGGCGCAAAACCACGCTCGGTGTGACCACAACAACAACCGGTGGCGCAGACGATCAGCATCCCCCGGCGCGCCCCGGCATTCACCAGGCGACCGTCGCTGCGCTGCACCATATTGCGTTTCAGACGCTCCGCCACGTGCGTTCCTTCATCAGTACTCAATACCCTTTTGCGCCCGAATTCCCTGATCGCGGAACGGATGCTTCACCTCGCGCATCTCTGTCACCAGATCGGCAAAGTCGATCAGCGCCTGGGGCGCATTGCGCCCGGTGATGATCAGGTGGAGCATCGGCGGCTTATGCTGGCGCAGCCATTCAATCACTTCCGCCGTATCGATCCAGCCATAGGTCAGCGCATACGTGAATTCATCCAGCAGGAACACATCGTACTCACCGCTGGCAATCCGCGCTTTTGCCGTCTCCCAGCCGTGGACCGCCTTTGCCTGCGTTTCATCGAGGTCGCGGCTCGTCCAGGTAAACCCGTCTCCCATCGGCGTCAGTTCGACCCCCATGCGCTGCAGGGCGCGCAGTTCGCCGTAGTTGGCATTTTCGTGCTTCAGGAACTGAATGCCGCCGACACGCATATCGCGCCCCCAGGCGCGCAGCAGAATGCCCAGCGCTGCAGTGGTCTTCCCTTTGCCATTGCCGGTGTTGACAATCACCAACCCCTTCTTCACCCGATTGGCGCGCGCCGCCTTGCGCCGCTCCTCGGCTTCCGCTGTCGAACCGGGGCGCAGCGCAGCATCAGGTTGCGCCGCGCTGTCCGGAGTGTCGGTTGAGATTTCAGACGTTTGCTGATCTGGAGATTCTTCAAGCGTCATTGGGCAAGCCTTTCAATACGTTAGCGAATTGCGTCAACGAATAAGCGCATTCATCAGCTCTCAACGTTCAACATTCAACGTGTAACGTTCAACCTCCGTGTCCTCTGCGCCTCTGCGGTTTTATTCAACAGAAAACGAATATGATAACGAGTAAACGGAATGATCCATCCAGTAAACGTAATCCGGAAACGTTCAACATTCAACTTGGAACGTTCAACTCCGTGTCCTCTGCGCCTCTGTGGTTTTATTCAACAGAAAACGAACATGATAACGAGTCAACGAAATAGCCATCCAGTAAGCGCAAGCCGGAAACGTTCAACATGCAACGTGCAACGTTCAACCCCCGTCTTCCAGATATGAAAAGCCCCGGACCTCTTTCGAGAACCGGGGCGACAGAGCGTACAGCAATTCCTGACGGAACACCAATTCTGTTCACCCTCCCTGGCTCGAGAAGGGCTGAACAACAGACATCGCGGCAGGCATCCTGGCTTCCGGCTGATAATCACCGGTTACAGTTGCGGCACAGCGCTGGACTTGCACCAGCTTCCACCTTTACGCCCTAGCATCCGGGCCCCTCGGGTCACCGCGACGGTCGTTGCATTGAACAGGTGCAGCCTCACGCCAGCCAGCGCATGGGAACGCAGGTATGGGTGAGAGGAATGATGTGGAGATTATAGCACAACCAAAGAGGCGAGAGGCGAGAGGCAAGAGGCAAGAGGCAAGAGGCGAGAGGCGAGAGGTGCAAAGGGGGAAGGTGCGAAGGTGGAAGGTGGCATTGCTCCTTCGTGCCGTTCGTGACCTTGGGGGAGAGCAGCGGCGCGAGAGGCGGGGCAGGCAAGAAGGCGGCTCTCTGTGTTCGCTGCGCCTCTGTGGTTCAAAAACAGGCTAAAAGATGACGGGCGGCTCTCTGTTCGCTGCGCCCTCTGTGTTTCTGTGGTTTAGAAAGACATCACTGGCGTCCATGATCACGCTTATCCCACCAGTTCAGCGCGTGAGGACTGGTACAGTTCGACTGCGATCACACCGCTCTCGCGCAGAGTGTGTGAGAGGCGCAAGACGTTGTGATACCCTTCGAACTCGCGCAACCGCGCATATTCCTCGGGCGAAATGAGGACTCCAACCGCCTTTCCCCGCCGCGTAAGAACAATCGGCGATTGCTGCACTTTCTTCAACAAAGAAGAAAGCCGGTTGTGCGCTTCTGCAATAGAAATTGTGATCATACCGACTCCAGTTGTCTATGTTTCATAGACATTGTACACGACAGAAAGCGAATCCGCACTATTCCTGCTGATACTGTATTGCTCCTGACCCGCGAGCCGTGCTATGATCGCTGCGGCAGGTCGCTATGTTTTGCTCTGGTACAATGACCTCGTGTGCGGCCCTGCTGATCCAGAGCGTCTTTCGTGCAGGCGAGGCGCTGTTCACTCTCAGGGCGGCACGAAATGTGAAGGGAGAGGCGATCGTCACTCGTTACGCATCACTCGTCACTATCAGGCGCAACGGATGCGCTCTCAGGAGAACAGTTACTGTGAGAGGAGAAGAAGAAGGAGATGACCACGACACAGTACGTTCCCACTCGCACCGGCATGACCGTCGACGCCTTTAAGCGCGCGTTTCTCGATAATCTGTACTACATTCAGGGGAAAGACATCAGCGCCGCCACGCCAGCCGATTTCTGCATGGCGCTGGCGTACACGGTGCGCGACCGGATAATCCACCGCTGGCTGGAAACTATGCGCGCCTGCGAACGTTCAAAGGCGCGCACGGTGTACTACCTGTCGGCGGAATATCTGCTGGGACGCCAGTTGGGGAACAACCTGCTGAACGAAGACCTGACGGAGATTGCGCGCGAGGCGCTTGCGCAATTGGGGTTGAGCCTGGACGAATTGCGCGAACTGGAACCTGAACCCGGACTCGGCAATGGCGGTTTGGGGCGACTGGCGGCGTGCTTCCTCGACTCGCTGGCGACGCTCAATTATCCTGCCGTCGGGTATGGTATTCGCTACGAGTATGGCATCTTTCGCCAGACATTTGTGGATGGCTGGCAGGTCGAGCAGCCGGATCACTGGCTGGCGCGCACCTATCCGTGGGAATTTCCGCACTTCGATATGCGCGTGGAAGTGGGTTTCGGCGGGTATACCGAGCCGTGGACCGATGAGCGCGGGCACTACCGCGTGCGTTGGAAACCGGCGCGCACGGTCTTCGGCGTGCCGTACAACATCATGGTCCCCGGCTACGGCACGGATAACGTCAACACTCTGCGCCTCTGGAGTGCGCAGGCAGTGGAGTCGTTCGACCTGCGCCTGTTCAATGCCGGCGACTACATCCGCGCCATTCAGGATCGCGTGCTCTCCGAAAATATCACGCGCGTGCTCTACCCGGACGACACCACGCCGCAGGGTCGGCAATTGCGCCTGGAGCAGCAGTACTTTTTCGTCGCCTGCTCGCTCCGCGACATTCTCCGCACGTTCTGCGCGCAGGAGCGCAATTGGGAACAGCTGCCGGAGCGCGTTGTCATTCAATTGAACGACACGCATCCCGCAATTGCGATTGTCGAGTTGATGCGCCTGTTACTCGATGACGAGGGGTTGACATGGGAACAGGCGTGGGGCGTCGCATCGCGCTGCTTCGGGTACACTGTCCACACGCTGCTGCCGGAGGCGCTCGAAGAGTGGCCCGTCGCGCTGTTCGAGCGTTTGCTGCCGCGTCACCTGGAGATTATCTATGAGATCAATGCACGCTTTCTGACAGAAGTGGCGCAACACTACCACGGCGATGTAGAACGGCTGGCGCGGATGTCGATCATCCGTGAACATCCAGAGCGGCGCGTGCGGATGGCGCATCTGGCATGCGTTGGCGCGTATGCGATCAATGGCGTCGCTGTGCTGCACAGCCGCCTGCTGCGGGAACACACGTTGCGCGACTTCGCCGAATACTGGCCCCACAAGTTCTCGAACAAAACCAACGGTGTGACGCCGCGCCGCTTCCTGAAACTGTCGAACCCGCGCCTCTCCGACCTGATCTCTGCGCATATTGGCGATACGTGGCTGACTGACCTTGATCAATTGCAGCGCCTCGAACCGCTGGCGGACGATCCGGCATTCCGCGCCGCCTGGCGCGAGGTGAAACAGCGCAACAAACAGGCGCTCGCCGCCGACATCCAGCAGAGCCTGGGGCTTGCCGTCGATCCGGCATCGCTCTTCGATGTGATGGTCAAGCGCCTGCACGAGTACAAACGGCAACTGCTCAAGGCGCTGCATATCATCACGCTCTATCGGCGCATGCTCGAAGACCCGTCGCTTGACATTCCGCCTCGCACCTTCATTTTCGGAGCAAAAGCGGCGCCGGGTTACCGAACGGCAAAACTGATCATCCGCCTGATCAACGGCGTCGCCGAGGTGGTCAACGCCGATCCAGTCATCTGCGGACGGCTGAAGGTCGCGTTCCTGCCCAACTTCAACGTGTCACTGGCGGAACGCATCTACCCGGCCGCCGATCTGTCGGAGCAGATTTCGCTCGCTGGCAAGGAGGCGTCGGGCACGGGCAACATGAAGTTCGCCCTCAACGGCGCGGTGACCATCGGAACGCTCGATGGCGCGAACATCGAAATCCGCGAGCGCGTCGGCGCGGAGAACTTCTTCCTCTTCGGTCTGACGGCGGACGAGGTTCTTGCGCTCCGCAACGCCGGTTACCGTCCGCGCGAGATCTATGACCGCTCGCCGATGCTGCGCGGCGTCATCGACATGATCGCCGCTGGGCGCTTTTCGCGCGGCGACCGCGAGATGCTGCGCCCGCTCGTTGATGATCTGATCACCCGTGATCCGTTTATGCTCCTGGCAGATTATGAGTCCTACTGCACCGCGCAGGAAGCGGTCGATGCCGCCTATCGCGATCAGGACCGCTGGACGCGCATGGCGATCCTGAATACGGCGCGTTGTGGCTATTTCTCGTCGGATCGCACAATCCGCGAGTACTGCGACGACATCTGGAAGGTTCACCCGGTGCGCGTTCGGTTGCCGGGATAGATGATGAGGCGTGAGGTGAGAGGTGAGAGGCAAGAGGGGTTTCAGGCGGGAAGGTTGAAGGTTGAAGGTGTTTCGCGTTGAACGTTCAACGTGCAACGTTGAACGTGGGAGGATGGAAGGTGAGAAGGTAAAAGGTGGAAAGCGAGTCCCCACTCCCTACTCCCTGCTCCCTACTCCCAAAGCCCTGACCAGTTCTCGGTTCTCAGTTCTCGATTCTCGGTTCTCCACCTGACCAATCTATCTGAAAGGATAATACATATATGGACGTACTCGTATACGACTCCCACTCCTACGACCGGACCTTTCTCGACGCCGCCAATCAGGGGCGACATCGTCTGACGTATACCGCCGCGCAGCTCGACCTCCAGACGGCGGCGCTGGCGCAGGGGTTCCCGGCGATCTGCTGTTTCGTGAACGACCAAGCGACGGCGGAGGTGATCGAGCGCCTGGCGGCTGGCGGAACTCGCCTCATTGCGCAGCGTTCCACCGGCTACAACAATATCGATCTGGTCGCTGCAGAACGTCATGGCATTACTGCCATGCGTGTCGGTTACTATTCCCCCTACGCCGTCGCGGAGTTCGCCGTTGGTCTGCTGCAAACGCTCAACCGGCGCATCCATCGCGCCTACAACCGCACCCGCGAGTTCAACTTCCGCCTCGCGGGCCTGCTCGGGCGCGATATTCACGGCTCGACGGTCGGTGTGGTCGGCACCGGCAAGATCGGCGCGGTCTTTGCGCGCATTATGCAAGGATTTGGTTGCGCGCTGCTCGGCTACGACGTAACGCAGAATCCCGACTGCCTGGCGTTGGGAATGCGCTACGTTTCGCTCGAAGAACTGCTGCGCGCGTCGGATATCGTCAGCCTCCATGTGCCACTGCTGCCCGAAACGCACCATATCATCAACCGTGAAACGCTGGCGCTGATGAAACCGGACGCCTTTCTGATCAACACCAGTCGCGGCGGTCTCATCGATACTGATGCCCTGATCGAAACGCTGCGCGCCGGGCGGATTGCGGGCGTGGGGCTCGATGTGTACGAAGAGGAAGAGGGCGTATTCTTCTACGATCTGTCCGACCGGGTGATCACGGACGATACCCTGGCGCGCCTGATGACCTTCCCGAATGTGCTCGTCACCGGGCATCAGGCGTTCTTCACCCGCGAGGCGATGACGACGATTGCGGAGACGACCATCCGCAACATCACCGACTTTGAGGAAGGGCGCGAAAATGAGAATATCCTGCGACCGAGGAGGTGAGGCATGACGCTCCTGACGCAGCTTCCTGAATGGCACGCGCTGGAAACGCACGCCCAGGCGATTCGTAATGTGCATCTGCGCCAGTTGTTCGCCGATGACCCTGGTCGCGGCGAGCGCATGAACGCTGAAGCCGCCGGTCTTTTCTTCGACTACGCCAAAAACCGGGTGACGGGCGAGACGCTGCGCCTGCTGATCGCGCTGGCGGAGGCGCGCGGGTTGCGCGCCCGAATCGATGCCATGTTCCGCGGTGAGCGGATCAATGCCACCGAGAACCGCGCCGTCCTGCATGTGGCGTTGCGCGCGCCGCGCGATGCGGCGATCCTGGTCGATGGCGTGAATGTGGTTTCTGAGGTTCACGCCGTGCTCGACCGCATGGCGGCGTTCGCCGAACAGGTGCGCAGCGGCGCCTGGACCGGGTTCACCGGCAAGCCGATCCGCACCATTGTCAATATCGGCATCGGCGGTTCCGACCTGGGACCGGTGATGGCGTATGAGGCGCTACGCCACTATAGCGACCGCAACCTGACGCTGCGCTTTGTGTCGAATATCGACGGCAGCGATTTTGCCGAGGCGACCCGCGACCTCGATCCGGCGGAGACGCTGTTTATCGTGGCATCGAAGACGTTCACGACCCTGGAAACGATGACCAACGCG
>DAOTWI010000330.1:0-3122 GCA_034436075.1 Roseiflexus sp. | reverse complement strand
ATACTGTGCGCCATGCTCATCCGGTCGGTCTTCGGCAACAGGTCGCCCGCCAGATAGGTGACGTGATCGGCGTGGAGCGTCCGGTCCAGGTGACTCGCAGCGCGCGCCTCGTCGTAGGCGGCGGCGATGAGGTCCGCCGTATCGACGTTCGCCAACGCATCGCGCCAGCAGTCGGCATAGAGCGCCAGTTTGTCGTCGTGGCTGAAGTACGATCCCCAGCGCACCAGCGAGGCTTTGGGGGTGGTCGCCGACCATTGCGCCAGCCGCTTCAACCCGGTAAGCGGGCTGCGGTCCTCCGGGATCCACGCCGGATCGGGCAGCCATCCGATGGTTGCCGGCACTGCCCGCCGCGTGATCCACGCCGGCAGCGATGCATATGGGCGCAGCAAGCCGTCGAGGGCGTATCGCCGGTACCCCGCCAGCGTCTCATCGCCGCCATCGCCGCACAGCGCCACGGTGACATGCCTGCGCGTCTGGCGCGACAACTCGAACAATGGCAACGCTGCCGGGTCCGCCAGCGGTTCGTCGCAGGCGTCGACCACCGCCTCAATCGTGGCCGTCAGGTCGGCGGGGCGGAAGATGAACTCGTGGTGGTCAGTGGCGTAGCGTTCGGCGACGGCGCGGGCATAGCGCGTTTCGGAGAAGCGCGGCTCGTCGAAGCCGATCGAGAAGGTCTTGACCGGCGCGCTCATCTGTTCCGCCATCAGCGCCACGATGATCGACGAGTCAATGCCGCCGCTCAGGAATGCGCCGAGCGGCACTTCGGCGATCAGGCGGCGCGCCACAGCGTCGCGCAACAGCACCCGCGCCTGATCAATCGCCTCGGCGTCGCTCAGGTTCAGTTTTGGCTCGAAGGCGATCTGCCGCCAGCGTTCGATCTTCGGCGCTGCACCCGCTTCAAAGACCAGTTTGTGCGCGGCTGGCAGTTGAAAGACGCCCTGAAACATCGTCAGCGGGTCCGGCGTGTACTGGAGCGTCAGGTAGTGGTGGAGCGCCAGCGGCTCGACCCGCCGCTCGACCCACGGAGCTGCCAGGATGCATTTCGCCTCCGAACCCCAGAGCAACCCGTGAACCGGGCTGTACCACCAGGAGAGCGGCTTTTTGCCCATCCCGTCGCGCGCCAGCAGCAACCGTCGTTTCCTCCGGTCCCACAGCGCAAAGGCGAACATGCCGTTGAAGCGCAGCAGCGCATCATCGCCCCATTGCTCGTAAGCGTGGACGATCACCTCGGTGTCGCTAGAGGTGGCGAAGCGATGCCCGTGCTGCTCCAGTTCACGACGCAACTCCTGGAAATTGAAAATTTCGCCGTTGAAGGTCACCAGCGTCTGCCCGTCTTCACTGGCAATCGGCTGATCGCCGCCGCGCACGTCGATAATCGCCAGGCGCCGCATTGCCATGCCCAACCCGCCATCGACATAAAACCCGTCGCTGTCGGGTCCGCGATGGACGATGCGTTCGTTCATGCGCCGCAGCAGGTCTGCATCGACGGGTTGCTGGAGATCAGGCGTGGCAATGCCGCAGATGCCGCACATATCACTCTTCCGCGTCGGGGTCGATTCCCAATGCACGCAATCGCGCCGCCAGCCGCTCGGCGCGCTGACGCTCCGCTTCGGCGCGCGCGTGTTCTTCCTCCGCCCGCTGGCGCTCCGCTTCCGCTTGTGCATGCGCCTGCGCCGCCAGTTCCGCGCCCGTCGGGATCAGGTTCCCCTCCTGGTCGCACCAGCGCAGCCACACTGCCTGCACCCCTTCATACTCCGCTTCCCACAATCGCACGCCCAGGCCCACATCGCGCAGCCATGCATCGTTGCACGGCGCATAGGTCCGCCCGCGCAGTTCATAGCAGCGCAGCGTCTCCTCTCCCAGCAATCGCTGCGGATCGAAGATAATGGAGTACCCGATGCCCAGTTGCGCATACCGCGTCTGTTTGCGGTCGGTCTCGCCCCCCTCACGGTTTGACACGATTTCTACCACTGCATCGGGCGGCTTGGCGAAACGCCAGATGAAGTAGGAGCGATTCGGCTTGGGCCACAGGTCCTCCGCCAGACGCACATCCAGGCTCAACAGCACATCGGGCACAATCGCCGGTTCGCCTTCGCCGAAGAAGATGCCAACGTTCGCGGCGGCAAGAAGCGGACGTCCCAGGCGTTCGGCGACGTTGGCGCTGTAGAGCGGTTCGGTCAATAGACGCTGCTGCTTTTCACAGAAAAAGTTGAGGGGCGCGTCATCCTCGGTAACGAACTGCTCATAATCCGGCAGATATTCCGGCGGCGGCGGTCTGGTCAGGTCCAGGTCGCGCATGGTCGCAGTCGTCATCGTTTCCCCTCCTCGCACCGCGCTTCCGTGTGCATTCTACAGCATTGTCTTACAAAGCACGGCGCCTGACCCCTATCCCCTTCGAATAAGCGCACATAAAGGCGCGAAGGCGCAAAGATTCCGCATCTCATAGGAAGATCAAACAGACATAGAACAATCTTGCCCAAGTTGACCACCTTGCGGTTGGCGTTGGCTGAGCCTGTCGAAGCCAACGACAATCGTTCCAGCAGTGCTTGTCTTCTTTTGTGGTGCGGCGGCAAAGCCGCCGCACCGCACCGCCTTGATCGGGACGCCACGCTGACGCAGGCTCTAGCGGCGCTAGAAAGCGCGCCACTGCGCAACTTGTATTATTTGAAAGGTATTGCACCTGACCTTTGCGTCACTCTCTCCGAGAAAAAATCTCCAACACGCTCACTGCACCAACGGCGTTGAGCTCCCGGTCCATCGTTCTGTCTGTCATCTGTTCAAAAATATGCAGATACTGCTGTGCAACCGCCTCCCACGACATCCGTTCCGCCCGTCGCCGCGATGCGGCGCCCATCCGCCGCAGTGCGCGCCGATCCGACGCAAGCGCCATCAGGTGGTGCGTCAACGTCTCGACATCGCCCCACGCGAAGGTCAGCCCATTCTCACCTTCCTGCACCAACTCCGCCGTTCCGCCGGTGCGCGTGACGACCAGCGGCAGCCCGGCAGCCATGGCTTCGAGCGTCGCCACGCTCATCCCTTCGTTGTACGACGGCAGCACGAAGACATCGGCGTTCGCATAGTGTGCAGCGATCCGCTCGCGCGGCACATACCCTGCAAACGTC
>DAOTWI010000329.1:0-7424 GCA_034436075.1 Roseiflexus sp. | reverse complement strand
TCTTCTGCGAGCCGAAAATCCCGAAAGCGGTCATCTCAGCGCTTACGTGGACGCTTGAAGCCTTTCAGTGCTCTTCTGCGAGCCGAAAATCCCGAAACCCGCCTCCTTCGTTCCCCCTTTCGCCCAGGAGATTGGTGGCGACGACGCTCTTTCGCTGCTCCTGAGCCTTCTGGCTGCGCCGCCATACTGCCCGGATCATAGCATGGACGCGCGCGTTTCGCAACTCGATTCTTGCATGAAAACCGCGTCAAGTTGCGAGGCATGGTTCATCCCTTTCTGAAGCGCAAAATGTCCGCGAAAACTCTTGACACGCCGGTTTTGGCGCACGGCGTTTTGGGCGCGCAGTCAGCGAGTTGCGAAAGCGACGCCCCAGATGCCTGTTTGAGGCTGGGAGGCGAGAGGGGAGAGGGAAGAGAGGAGAGGCGAGAGGAGTGTGAGCGTATATGCGTACATTACTACGCGCAAGGCGAGAGGCAAGAGGCGAGAGGCGCCTGGGGAAGCCCTCTTCCTCATCACATCTCGCCAATCCGTGCTGCGACAGCGGCAAATACCCGCGCGCGCAAGCAAGTCTGCCACCTGCTCGCCTCAGTGCGCATCGCCGATCCGTGCTGCGACCGCGGCGCCGACTTCGGCGGTCGTGGCGGTGCGCTCACCGGGCGTGGCGATGTCGCCGGTGACGATCCCGTCTTCAAGGGTGCGCCAGACAGCGGTTTCCACCGCGCGCGCTTCGGCTTCCAACCCCAAGGAGTGGCGCAGGAGCAGCGCAACGCTCAGGATCGTGGCGAGCGGGTTGGCGATCCCTTTGCCCGCAATGTCGGGCGCTGAACCGTGGATGGGTTCGTATAACCCCATCCGCGTGGCTTTCCCGCCGTCAGCCGCACCGAGCGAAGCGGAAGGCAGCATCCCCATCGAACCTGCCAGCATCGAGGCTTCATCGGTCAGGATGTCGCCGAACATGTTTTCGGTCACAATAACGTCGAAGTCCACCGGACGCCGGATGAGATGCATGGCGCAGGCGTCGACCAGCATGTGGTCAAGCTGCACGTCGGGGAATTCGTCGCGCATCAGGCGTGTCGTGACGCTGCGCCACAACCGCGAGGTTTCCAGAACGTTCGCTTTGTCCACCGAGGTCAGTTTTTTGCGCCGGTTGCGCGCCAGGGTCGCCGCGACTCGCACGATCCGCTCGATCTCGGCAGTGGTGTAGACGCATTCGTCATAGGCGCTTTCGCCGCCGTCCGGCGTGGTGTCGCGCCCTTTTTCGCCAAAGTAGATGCCGCCGGTCAGTTCGCGCACCACCAGCAGGTCCACTCCCTGTAACCGTTCCGGGCGCAACGGCGACGCGGCGATCAGGCGCGGGTGGAGCGTCACCGGTCGCAGGTTGGCGAACAGCCCCAGCGCCTTGCGGATGCCGAGCAGCCCCTGTTCGGGACGCACCGGCGCCGCCGGGTTGTCCCACTTCGGACCGCCGACCGCGCCAAGGAGTACGGCATCCGACTGGCGGCACAGGCGCAGCGTTTCGTCGGGAAGCGCCGTGCCGGTCGCGTCGATGGCGCAGCCGCCAAGCAGCGCCTCACGCACCTTGAACGTGTGCCCGAATCGCTCGCCGACTGCATGAAGGACGCGCACCCCCTCCGCCACAACCTCCGGTCCAATCCCGTCGCCGGGAAGCGCGGTGATAACTGCCTGCATCTTACTGCTCCGTCTTGTCCTTTTCTTTCTTGCTCTTCTGGGTGAGAAAGAAGGTCAGCGCCGCGATGACCAGCGCCGCGCCGCCGCCTGAGATGAGCAGATTCGTCTCGCCGTTCCAGGTGGTGAATTGCCCCAGAAACCCGACGCCGATGACCACGATGACGACGCCGATCAGTTTGTCTTTCAGGTCGTCGAGGGTGTGGATGGCAAGCCAGTGCGGCACCGGCACCCGGTCGTCGATGAACAATTCGTACAATCCCAGCGCGACGATGTAGAGCACCGTCGCCAGCAGGAAAATGTCGGTGATCTCGATGAAACTCAGCAGCAGAGATTTGGCGACCTTCGAGGTGAACTCACCTTTTGAGAAAACATCTCGAATGACGATGAAGGTTTCAATTGCTCCGAAGAGAATCAGCGCCGTCGCTGCGATTAGCGTTGCCAGCACAGCGACGACAATAATGTAGCGCACAAGCCCGATCAGGCGCGTCATACAGGGTCAACTCCTGGCAGTGGTGACGACGCGCGCCGGGTGCGCGGCTTCATACGCCGCAATGGCAGCTTCTTCGTTCAGCAGAAAGCCCATCTGATCGACGCCGTGCAGCAGGCAGTGTTTGGTGAATGGGTCGATGGGAAAGCGCGCCTGCCGTCCTTCGGGAAGCGTCACCGTCTGCGCCGCCAGGTCGATGGTCACCTCGGTGGCCGGGTCTTCCTCGAACAGGCTGACCAGTTGCTGATACGTGTCTTCGTCCACCTGAACGGTCAGCAGCCCGTTTTTCAAGGCATTGTTGCGGAAGATGTCGGCGAAGTAGGGGCTGATGACCGCCTTGAAGCCGTACCCCTGCAATGCCCAGGGGGCGTGTTCGCGCGACGAGCCGCAGCCGAAGTTGCGCCCGGCGACCAGGATCGTCGCTCCCTGCGCTTCGGGCCGGTTGAGCACGAAATCGGGGTTGGGCTTGCCGTCAGCGTCGAAACGCCAGGCGTAGAACAATCCCTCCCCCAGACCCGATTTATCGGTGACTTTGAGATACCGGGCAGGAATGATCTGATCGGTGTCGATGTCCTGCACCGGCAAGGCGACAATCCGCCCGGTGACGACTGAAATGGGTTGCATGCCGTGCTCCTGTGGCAAAGACCTTTGAGGTCAGTTCATGTACATTTCCGCTTCTGTCGTTTGTCCTGCCTTCACACCTTGCATACCTCGCCTTGCATCCATAGCGTGGAGACGTTGCGATGCAACGTTTCGCGGCGTGGAGACGTTGCGGTGCAACGTCTCTCCCCGCGCCCTCGCGCCTCGCGCCTCGCGCCTCTCAAACATACTTTCGCGGATCGGCGACGACGCCTTCGATGGCGGATGCGACGGCGGTCAGCGGGCTGGCGAGGAAGGTGCGCGCGCCAGGTCCCTGGCGTCCCTCAAAGTTGCGGTTGCTGGTCGAGACGGCATATTTGCCCGGCGGAACCTTGTCGTCGTTCATGCCGAGGCAGGCGGAGCACCCGGCTTCGCGCCATTCGGCGCCAGCGTCGCGGAAGATCCGGTCCAGCCCTTCAGATTCCGCCTGTTTCTTCACCTGCTGCGAGCCAGGAACGACCATCATCCGCACCCCATCGGCGACTTTGCGCCCCTTCAGGACGCTCGCCGCCAGGCGCAGGTCCGAAATGCGCGAGTTGGTGCAACTGCCCAGGAAGACGACATCGATTGCGTGACCGAGCAGCGGCTGTCCGGGGCGCAGGTCCATGTAGCGCAGCGCCTTGTCGAGCGCCTGGCGCGCCGCCGGGTCGGGCAGTTCCTCCGGGGTCGGGATGCGCCCGTCGATTGGCATGCCCATGCCGGGGTTGGTGCCGTAGGTGATCATGGGTGTCAGTTGCGACGCATCGAGCGTGATCGTCCGGTCGTACACCGCTCCCTCGTCGGTTGGCAGGGTGCGCCAGTATGCCACTGCCGCGTCCCAGGCGTCGCCTTGCGGCGCGAAGGGGCGCCCGGCGATATACTGGAACGTCGTATCATCCGGTGCGATCATCCCGGCGCGTGCGCCGCCTTCGATCGACATGTTGCAGATCGTCATGCGCTCTTCCATCGAAAGCGCGCGGATCGCGTCGCCAGTGTACTCGAAGACGTGCCCGGTGCCAGCGCCGACGCCATACCGCGCGATGATCGCCAGAATGATGTCCTTCGCAGTCACCCCCGGTCCCAGGCGACCATCGACGCGCACCTCCATGGTTTTGGGGCGGTTCTGGATCAGGCATTGCGTCGCCAGAACATGCGCGACTTCGGAGGTGCCGATGCCGAACGCCAGCGCGCCGAATGCGCCATGCGTGCTGGTGTGGCTGTCGCCGCAGACGATCGTCATGCCGGGTTGGGTCAGCCCCTGCTCAGGACCAATGACGTGGACGATCCCCTGGTATTCGCTGCCGAGCGCAAACAGCGGAATGCCGAAGTCGGCGCAGTTCTGTTCGAGTTGGCGGAGTTGCGCTATTGCCTGCGCATCGACCACCGGAATGATCCCGTCCGGTCCGCGCGGCGTGGTAGGGGTCGAATGGTCCATCGTCGCCAGGGTGCGATCCGGCCGGCGCACCTTCAGCCCGCGCTGGCGCAACTCGGTGAACGCCTGGGGCGATGTGACTTCGTGAATGAGATGGAGATCGATGTAGAGCACCGCTGGCGTTTCCGCCGTCTGCGGGCGAACAATATGGGAGTCCCAGATTTTGTCGAACAATGTGCGAGGCATAGGGTATGACTCCTCAGTCTGCAACCAGCGTCAGCCATCCCCAGCGATCCTCCGTTTCGCCGGAGAAGAGACCAAAGAACGCCTTTTGAATGGCAGTGGTGATCGGCCCGCGTTTGCCCGCGCCGACTGGCAGTTTATCGACTGAGCGGATCGGTGTGACTTCAGCCGCAGTGCCGGTGAAGAAGAGTTCGTCCGCCAGGTAGAGCATCTCGCGCGGCAGGTTCTGCTCGCGCACCTCGTACCCCAGCTGATGCGCCAGGGTGATCACCGCATCGCGGGTGATGCCCGGCAGCAGCGCCGCCGTCACCGGCGGCGTGTAGAGAACGCCGTCGCGGATGAGGAACAGGTTCTCGCCCGATCCTTCGGAGATCCAGCCGTGCACGTCGAGCGCGATGCCTTCGGCGTAGCCGTTGCGCGCCGCTTCCATGACGATCAACTGCGACGACAGATAATTGCCGCCAGCCTTTGCCATTGCAGGCAGGGTATTCGGCGCCATCCGCTGCCAGGACGAGACGTGGACATCCACGCCCTTCTCGAGCCCCTCGGCGCCCAGGTAGGCGCCCCATTCCATGGCAGCGACCATCACCTCGACCGGCGAGCGCAGCGGGTTGAGACCCATTTCGCCGTAGCCGCGCCAGATGAGCGGGCGAATGTAGGCGTTGGTCAGCCCATTTTCTCGCACCACAGCGCGGCAGGCTTCGAACAATTGCTCCGGCGTAAACGACGGTTCCATCCGGTAGATGCGGCAGGAGTCGAACAGGCGGCGGATATGCTCGCGCAGGCGGAAGATCGCGGGTCCGCGCGGCGTCTCGTAGGCGCGAATGCCCTCGAACACCGATGAACCATAGTGCAGGGCATGCGTCATGACGTGGACGGTCGCCTTTTCCCAGGGAACCATCTCGCCGTTGAACCAGATAACCTTCGATTCACGGATTGGCATCGGTGTTCTCCTTTCACCACGACGTGAAGCGGCGCCGTTGCGCCAGTGGTCATTATATCAGGAACGTTGAACGTTGAACGTTGAACGTTGAACCTTCAACGAGGCGCGCCGCCGCGCCAGCGGCAGTTCCAGGCTGTCCCACAACGCCATGAAACTGGCTTCGATGATGTTTTCCGAACAACCGACGGTGCTCCAGCGTTCTTCGCCGCGCGCTGATTCGATCAGCACGCGCGGTTTTGCGGCGGTGCCGAGGTGCTCATCGACGATGCGCACCTTGTAGTCCGCCAGTTGCACATCGGCGAGTTCGGGGTAGTGCGGCAGCAGCGCCTTGCGGATCGCCCTGTCGAGCGCGTTGACCGGTCCGGCGCCTTCGGCGGCGGTGTGCATGACCTCATCGCCGACTTTGAGTTTGACCATCGCCTGCGAGATCATGTCGTTGGCGCCATGTTTGCTGACCACCACGGTGAAATCGAGCAGTTCGAACGGCGGTTCGTAGTCGGGCGCGGCGCGGCGCACCAGCATCTCGAACGATCCTTCCGCCGCCTCGAACTGGAAGCCCTGGTTCTCCAATTCTTTGATCCGTTGCAGCACCACCCGCTCATTGCCGTTCAGATCAAGCCCCAGTTCCTGGGCGCGCATGCGCACATTCCCGCGCCCCGACAGTTCGCTGACGACAATACGCATCTGGTTGCCGACTAGTTCCGGGTCGATGTGCTGGTAACTGTCGGGCACTTTGGCGACGGCGGCGACGTGAATGCCGCCTTTGTGCGCGAATGCTGAGTGCCCGACGAATGGCGCGTGGGTGTCGGGGTTGAGATTGGCGACGGCGGCGACATAGTGCGACACCTCCGACAGGCGGCGGAGTTGTTCAGGCGTGACGCAGCGGTAGCCGAGTTTCAGTTGCAGGTTGGCGATGAGCGGGATCAGGTCCATGTTCCCGCAGCGTTCGCCGTAGCCGTTGATCGTGCCCTGGACGTGGACGCACCCGGCGCGCACGGCGGCAATCGCGTTGGCGACCGCCAGTGCGCCGTCGTTGTGGGTGTGAATGCCGAGGGTCGGACCGCGTCCTGCGTCGCCGGCGCCGAACCCCTCGTCTGCCAGGCGGCGCTGCACCGCCTGGACAATCTCGGTCACCTCGTGCGGCAGACTGCCGCCATTCGTGTCGCACAGCACCAGACAATCGGCGCCGGCGCGCGCGGCGGCGATCAGCGTTTCAAGCGCATACGCGGAATTCAATTTGTAGCCGTCGAAGAAGTGCTCCGCGTCGTAAACGACCTCTTTGCCACGCTCCTTGAAGTACGCAACGCTATCGGCGATCATCGCCAGATTCTCCTGAAGCGTTGTTTCGAGCACCTGCTCCACATGCAGGGTCGAACTCTTGCCGACGAGCGTGACCACCGGCGTATCGGCGTCGACCAGCGCCTGGATGTTGGCGTCGGTCTCGCAGGTTGTGTCGGCGCGGCGGGTGCTGCCGAAGGCGGCGATCCTGGCGTGGCGCAATTCGACGCGGCGGATGCGCTGGAAGAACTCGGCGTCCTTGGGGTTCGATCCGGGCCATCCGCCTTCGATATAGTGAACGCCGAGCAGATCGAGTTCACGCGCGATCTTCAGTTTGTCTTCCACCGAGAGCGATAACCCCTCGCGCTGCGTTCCATCGCGCAGGGTCGTATCGTAGAGCAGAATCTGCATGACTGGCTCCTTGCGTGTTGCAGGCTATGGCTGCCCATGCCAGCGCGGGTAGCTGCCGAAGACTTTGAACAGTCCGGTTTTTGCGCGAATGCGCTCCAGAGCGGCGGCGACAACCGGCTCTTCCCGGTGACCGTTGATGTCTACCAGGAAAATGTACTGTCCCAGCACTTCTTTCGACGGGCGTGATTCAAGTTTGGTCATATTGATGCCGACCGACGCCAGTTCCTGGAGCGCTTCGACGAGCACGCCGGGGCGATCTTCTCGGTCGAAGCCGAAGCAGAAACTGGTCTTATCGTCGCCGGTTGGCGGATGGTCGTGTTTCCCCAACGCGATGAAGCGCGTGACATTTCCCGAACGATCCTGGATGTCGCTCGCAAGAACCG
>DAOTWI010000328.1:0-2460 GCA_034436075.1 Roseiflexus sp. | reverse complement strand
GCCGCGAGCGCGCCCGCCGCCAGTGGCGCACCCGACGCCGCTGGCGCTTATTAGTCTGTAAACGAAGTTTCTGACTTTTTGCTGCTGTGAATGCGGCGAAGGTCTACCGCATCAGGAAGAGGCAAATTTCTCGCCTTGCCCGACCGATAAATCACCGGAAAACTTGCTTTACAGACCACTTATGGTTTTTGAGAAAATAATCCGGTATCGCTCAGTTAAGCCCGCGCAGGCGGGCTTCGCTTCCCGTAGCCCGCGGCTTCAGCCGCCGGGCGGGAGGCGTATAGCGGAATAATTATTCAAAAACCATCATCCGCCGGGCGGACGAACGGATAGCGGAATAATTTTTCAAAGTCCATCATCCGCCGGGCGTCGCGCCATTAACGGATGTGCGGCGCCACCTCTTCGGCGAACTGGTAGAGCGGCGTGTGGTCGTAAGCGACGCGCGGAAAGTAGGTGATAAAGTAGTCCACCCCTGCGTTCGCCAGCGCCTGCAAGCGTTCGACAACCTCTTCGCTCGTGCCGACGATGGCGTTCTGATGCAACTGGTCGACGCTCCATCCGTAGGTCGCGCGCACTTTCTCGGTGGCGGCGGCGATGCCGGCGCCTGGTTTGACCAGCACAATGTTGACATTGCTCGATTTGATGATGTCGCCGTAGTCGCGCCCAACCGCTTCGCAGTGCTCGCGGAGGATCGCCAGTTTGCGGCTGACGGTTTCCGGTGAGCCGCCGATATTACAGGCGTTGCCGTACTGCGCAACCAGTTTCAGGGTCACCTGTTCGCCGCTGCCGCCGATCCAGAGCGAGGGGTGCGGCTTCTGCACGCCGCGCGGCTCGTTGATCGGACCAGCGATGCGGTAGTATTCTCCCTCAAACGTCGGCATCGTTTCCGTCCACATTTTGACAATGATCTTCGTCGCCTCGCGGAAGGCGCGCATGCGGTCGCGGGTTTCGGGGAAGCCATAGCCGTAGGCGCGCCATTCGTGCTCGTACCAGCCAGCGCCAATGCCGCAGTAGAGACGCCCGTGGCTGAGCACATCGACGGTCGAGGCGATTTTCGCCAGCAGCGCCGGGTTGCGATACCCGACGCACGTCACCATCTGCCCGATGTGAACGCGCTGCGTGTCGCGCGCCAGCGCCGCCGTGATCGTCCAGCACTCGAAGACGGCTTCCTGTTCGATCCGCGGCACAGTATGAAAATGGTCGTAGACCCAGATCGAATCGTAGACCGGCAGCGCATCAGCAGTCCTGGCAACGGCGGTCATTGCCTCGTATTTGGTGATCGGGTCGTCGATTTCGATCAGGTCGAGCCGCCAGCCCTGTGGGACGAAGGTTCCAAAACGGATGGTCATAGGGACCGAACTTCCTTTCCTTAACAATGCGCCGGCTTGCTCTCGCGCAGGCTGCACGCCGGTTTCGTCATCCTTTATCTTGAGGCGCAAGGCGCTGCCCAACTGCGCGATGCACATCGGTCGCCATGCGGATCGCTTCTTCTGCATCGCGTGCGCTGTAAAACTCAGCGGGAATGACATCCTGGAGCGCATTGGGATAGCGCGCTTCGACGTAGTAGTAATCCAGCGCCTTGACCGTGTCCTTCAGTTCTGCAAAAAAGGGGTCATAGCGCGCCGCAAGATCGCACAGTTTGAAGATCGAGTGGGTGAAGATCAGTTCTTCTCCCTGGCTGAAGAGATACGCTTTCAGCGCCTTCTCCGCTGTTTGCTGAGCCAGAAAACAGCACGTGTCATACTTCCCGGCCTGCGCCGCAACCGGAAGGAAGGACAGATCAGCGCTCGCCTGACGCCACCAGCGATCAGACTCACGTTGTGGGTCGTTCATAAAGCACCTGGGAATGTTGCAGTGCGTGTTTCCAGAACGGGCGCTGTCGTAGACGATCGAAATCTTCGCTGCTGTATGCAAGAATGTCAACGCTCTCGCTGCTGTCGATCACGCTGTAGACCCAGCGCGTCAACTCGCGCGGCGATCGAGGGTCATCAAACAGCGCCAGCAGGTCGATGTCGCTGAAGAGCGACACATTGCCGCGCGCCAGCGAACCGAACAGGACGACCCGAACGGCGCCTAGCGCGCGGAGTTGATCCGCCAGACGACGGGCTTCACTCAGAAGATGTTCGTAATGGCATGGCGATGCGCGCATGGGAGAACTGAGAACTGAGAACCGAGAACTGAGAACTGAGAACTGAGAACCGAGAACCGAGAACTGAGAACTGAGAACCGAGAACTGAGAACTGAGAACTGAGAACTGAGAACCGAGAACTGAGAACCGAGAACCGAGAACCGAGAACTGAGAACTGGGCACCAGAAACTGCTTTTCTACGTTCAACATTCAACCTTCAACAGTCCCTCAGACGCGCCACCGGTGTGCCTACTGCCCACTGCTCACCTGCAATCTTCCCGCATGCGATGTGCACCGCTGCGCTGGTGCGGGGCAACGCTGCGCCAGTGCGA
>DAOTWI010000327.1:0-13890 GCA_034436075.1 Roseiflexus sp. | reverse complement strand
AAGGCGGATAACGGAATAATTATTCAAAAACCATCAGCCGCCAGGCGGGGAGGTTGGCGCGGGGCTGGTTCGGCACATCGGGGCAGTGACGCCTTTTCCTTCCTACACCCCTGCCGCGCGCCGCAGCGCTTCGGCGCGGTCGGTCTGTTCCCACGGCGCGTCAATGTCGTCGCGCCCAAAGTGCCCGTAGGCGGCCGTCGGGCGATAGATCGGGCGTCGCAGCCGCAAATCGCGGATGATCGCGCCGGGTCGCAGGTCGAAGTGTTCGTCGATCAGCCGGACGATTGTTTCTTCGGGGACCTTGTTGGTGCCGAAGCATTCGACGCTGATCGAGAGCGGGCGGGCGACGCCAATTGCGTATGACACCTGGATCTCGAAGCGATCCGCCAGACCGGCGGCTACGACATTCTTGGCGACCCAGCGACAGGCGTAGGCAGCGGAGCGATCAACTTTCGTCGGGTCTTTGCCCGAAAAGGCGCCGCCGCCGTGGCGCGCCATGCCGCCATAGGTGTCGACGATGATTTTGCGCCCGGTCAGTCCGCTATCGCCCATGGGACCGCCAATGACAAAGCGGCCGGTCGGATTGACGAAGTATTTCGTCTGCTCGTCGAGCAGTTCGTTCGGAATGACCGCCTGAATAACGTGGCGAATGATGTCGTGGCGAATCTGATCCTGGGTCACGTCGGGGGCGTGCTGATTGCTGACCAGCACGGTATCGACGCGCACCGGACGCCCATATGAATACTCGACGGTCACCTGGCTCTTGCCGTCGGGGCGCAGGTAGGGCAGCACGCCTTCCTTGCGCAGCCGCGACAGCCGCCGTCCGATGCGGTGCGCCAGCGCAATCGGCAACGGCATCAATTCCGGCGTCTCATTGCAGGCGAACCCGAACATCATCCCCTGGTCGCCCGCGCCAATCGTTGCAACCTCTTCCTCGGTCACATGCCCATCGCTGCGCACTTCGAGCGCGCGATTCACCCCCTGCGCGATGTCGGGCGATTGCCCGTGGATAGCGACCATAACGCCGCAGGTGTCGGCGTCGAAGCCATACGCAGCGTCGGTATAGCCGATATCCTTGACGGTCTTGCGCACAATCTCCTCGATAGGAATGTACCCCTGCTCATAGGTGACTTCGCCGATAACGACGATCAGCCCAGTGGTCGTCGCGGTTTCGCAGGCGACGCGTGCGCGCGGATCGTGCGACAGAAAGGCGTCGAGCACCGCATCCGACACCTGATCGCAGATTTTGTCCGGGTGCCCTTCTGTCACCGATTCTGAGGTGAAGAAAAGGCGGGGCGATTTCATAAAGGATGTTGACATAGGTATCGGTCCCTCGTTTTTATGTTCCTTCTTCCCAGGACGCCAGGTATTTCGCCTGTTCGGGCGTCAGCGTGTCGATGGCGATGCCCATCGATTTGAGTTTGAGCGATGCGATCTCGCGGTCGACTTCCTTTGGCAGCGCGTGCACGCCGTTCGGCAACTTCCCTTTGTGGGTCAACAGGTACTCGCTTGCCAGCGCCTGGTTGGCGAACGACATATCCATCACCGCGCTGGGGTGCCCTTCGGCGCTTGCCAGATTGATCAGGCGCCCTTCGCCGAGCAGGTTGATCCGGCGTCCGTCCTTGAGGATGTACTGATCGACGAACGCGCGCGGCTGGCGCTTTTCGACCGCCAGCGCCTCCAGATCGGGAATGTTGATCTCGACGTTGAAATGCCCCGAATTGGCGACGATGCAGCCGTCTTTCATCACGGCGAAGTCTTCCGCATCGAGCACATTCTTGTTGCCGGTCGCCGTGACGACGAAATCGGCAACCTGCACGGCTTCGCGCATCGGCACGACGCGGTAGCCGTCCATGGCGGCTTCCAGCGCCCGGATCGGATTGACTTCGGTGACGATGACATTTGCGCCCATGCCCCGCGCGCGCTCGGCAATGCCGCGCGAGCAGTAGCCGTAGCCGCCGACGACGAACGTTTTCCCTGCCAGCAGCACGTTTGTTGCGCGCAAAATCCCATCGAGCGTGCTCTGCCCGGTGCCGTAGCGGTTATCGAACAGATGCTTCGTATCGCTGTCGTTGACCGCAATGACCGGGAACTTCAGCACGCCATCGGCTGCCATCGCCTTGAGGCGGATGACGCCGGTGGTAGTTTCCTCGGTGCTGCCCAGCATAGCGGGGATCAGATCGGGGCGCTGTTTGAGCACGCCGGTCACCAGATCGGCGCCGTCGTCCATCGTAATATGCGGGTTGTGGTCGAGCGCGGCGGTGATATGTTTGTAATAGGTCTCGTGGTCTTCGCCCTTGATGGCATAGACCGGAATCTCATCGTGCACGACAAGCGAGGCGGCGACATCGTCTTGGGTGGAGAGCGGGTTGGATGCGCAGAGCACCACATCGGCGCCGCCAGCGGCGAGCGTTCGCATCAGATTGGCGGTTTCCGCCGTCACGTGGAGACAGGCGGACAGGCGCACGCCCTTGAGCGGGCGTTCGCTGGCGAAGCGTTCACGGATCTGGCGCAGCACCGGCATCTCGGCTTCAGCCCAATCGATCCGGCGGCGGCCATACTCTGCCAGGCTGGCATCTTTGATATCGAAGTTTGTCCCCATGGTGCGTTGGTTCTCCTGTGTTCAAGCGTGCGATCACGACGCCCAGCAAACGAATCGCCCGCTGGCGACGCATCTCTGGTCATTCTATCCACGGAATGTGACATGTCTATGACCTGTTCTCACCCAAGAATGAGCATTCCATTACCGAAGCGGCGACGCGACGCTCCGTTGCGTCAGTTCGGGTGCGCGCCCAAAGACGCGCTCATAACGAGAAGCGAACTCGTCTGGCGTGTAGGAATGCTCCTGGCACCCGCGGCGCTCAATGGCATACGAGGCGGCCAGCGCAGCCACACGCCCTGCGACCGGCAGCGGCATCCCGCGCGCCAGCCCGAACACGAATCCGCCCAGGTAGGCATCGCCGGCGCCGGTCGGATCGACGACCTGCTCAACCGGCGCGGGCGGCACGTGATGCACCTGGTTGTGTCGCTGATCGTAAATCGTTGAGCCATGCTCGCCGCGGGTCACGACGGTCAACGGCGCTGCGTGCAGCAGATCCTCAACGGAGCGTCCGGTCGCCTGCGCCATCATGGCAAACTCGTAGTCATTCCCGACGAGCGCCGTCGCGCCGTGCATGCCAGCCAGAATCTGATCGCCGCTCAGGCGCGGCGTCTGTTTGCCCGGATCGAAGACGAACTGCGCGCCCATGCGTCGGCACTCAGCCGCGTGACGCACCATTGCTTCCGGATCGGTTGGCGAGATAATCACAATGTCGTCGGGTCCCAGGTTCAACTGTTCGAGCGACAGGTGGCGCGAATAACTTGCCGCGCCCGGATAGAACGCAACGATCTGGTTGTTGTTGCGATCCGTATTAATAAAGCACGACGCGGTAAAGTCTTCGCTCACTTCGATGATGCCGCTGGTATCGATGCCCTGGCGCTCCATCCAGGCGCGATACTCGCCGAAATCCTGTCCGGCGCTTGCCAGCACCAGCGGGCGTTCACCGAGCAGCGCCAGGGTATAGGCAATGTTTCCCGCGACCCCGCCGCGCATACGGCGCATGGTATCCACCAGAAAGCTGACCGTCAACTTATGGAGCATTTCTGGCACGATATGGTCCTGAAACGATCCAGGAAACACCATGATGTAATCATAGGCAAGCGATCCGGTAACAATGATACGACGCATAGGCACACCTGTCAGATTAATGCATATTCTTCACGAATCCGCCGGGAAACGCCAGCAAGCAGCTGCAAGGCTCGTTCGGCGCTGGCGCTATCGAGAGAGCCAAGCGACTGCGCTGGCGAAATGACCGTCTGGTGGAGCAATTGGTCGCGTGCGACGCCCTGTGATATGAAATAGTCCAGCAATGAGGCAAACGCTTCGAAGAGCGAATCAACCGATGCCATCGCCAGATGTTCGGTATCGGACGGGACGATCCCGATGCCGACCATGCCGCCGCGTTCGAGGAACGCAATCAATTCGTTGCACCCCGATGCGCACAGGCGCCGATACGCCGCACTCTCGGCGATCAACAACTCGACCGATGTGTGCATCAGGCGATTGAGACCGACATCGCCGCATGTATACAGCGCCCGGCATCCGCTGACGCCAGCCAGCACATCGTCTATCTGCCCGGCAATGCGCTCCCAATCGTGGGGGAAGAACGGCGACGCAACAGCTTCGAGCAGCGGTTCATCGACGCAGATGATGGTGACGGGCGCTATCTCGCTCAAGCGCAACTCCTGCCATGCCACGCGCAACCGCAGCATGTGGGCAATGGCATCGAACAGCATATCATCGTAGATCAACGGTTGCTCACGCTCATCGGTCAGTTGCAACGCCACGCTGATCGGTCCCAGGATTTGCCCCTTGATCGCACGCAGATCTCGTCCTCCGCCGATGCGCGCGATTTCGGCGAGTCCGGCGGCGTCATCGGCGCTCAACGCTGCATAGGTGATGGTGTGTTCAAGGTACGCCAGCAACAGCGATTCAATCCGGCGCTCCGCCTCATTGCGATCAACGTACACCCGTTGCGCCGCAGCATCAACTACCAACCCAGGAAACCCGATCATGCTCTGCACCAGGCAGTGTTCGCGAAAACTGCGCTGCGGCAACTGCGGCCAGGCAAGCAATGTTCCCGCGTACCGGCGCGAAATGTCGAGCGCCTGCGCCGCGCTGCGATGGGGAAGAGCGCCGAGCGCCAACGGCAGGCACGCTGGTTGAAAGGGCAATGGCATACGTCAACGAGACCCCGACGCCACCTGTTGCAACGGATCGTCGAACGGCGGATAGATCACACCGCACTCCGTGATGATCGCCGTCACTAGGCGGGCTGGTGTGACATCGAACGCCGGATGCGCCGCAACCACTCCTTCTGGCGCAATCCGCTGACCGAAGCATGCGGTCACTTCATCGGGACTGCGCTCCTCGATAGGGATTGCATCCCCGTTCGGAAGGGCGAGATCGATCGTCGATGATGGCGCTGCTACATAGAATGGGATGTTATGGGCGTGCGCCAGCACTGCCAGGCTATAGGTGCCGATCTTGTTCGCAACATCGCCATTGGCGACGATGCGGTCGGCGCCGACGATCACGCAGTCGATCGCGCCGCGCTGCATAAAATGCCCTGCCATGGTATCGGTGATCAGGGTCATTGGGATACGCTCCTGGAGCAATTCCCATGCGGTCAACCGCGCGCCCTGGAGAAACGGGCGGGTTTCATCGACATACACATGGATTGGGCGCCCTTGTTCGTGAGCCGTGCGGATCGGCGCCAGCGCCGTGCCGTAACCGGCAGTCGCAAGCCCGCCCGCGTTGCAGTGCGTCAGCACATGACCGCGCAGCGGGATCAACGCAACCCCGTGACGCCCGATGGCATGGCACATTGCCAGGTCTTCCGCCAGGATGGCATGCGCCTCTTCGAGCGCCGCATGCGCAATGGCTTCAGGATCGGGGTTGATCAGGCGCCGGGTTGCCTCCAGAACGCGCCGCGTCGCCCAGCTGAGGTTGACCGCTGTTGGGCGTTGGGCGTCGAGGAGCATTTTCGCCGCCGCCAGATGCTCGGAGACGCGCTGATGGTCGCCATCAGCCGCATTGCTCGCCGCACGATACGCTGCAAGCGCCATACCATACGCCGCAGCGCATCCGATCGCGGGTGCGCCACGGATCTGCATCGTGCGGATGGCGCGGGCTACGTCTTCGACGGTCGAGCAGTGAACAATGGCGGTTTCGTTCGGCAGCAACCGCTGGTCAATCAGGCAAACCTGCCCCGCGTCCCACCAGACTGTGCGAAATGCGCTGCTCATGATCAGGAACCAGACGATGTTTTGACTACAGAGTGTGAGTATAGCACGCATACGATGCACGTGCAAAAGCGAGGTCATCATTGCCTGAAGCGCCGCTCTCTGGTAAAATGCGGGTAAAATTGGGGCATTCTCTACCTGAAACGCACCATGATGAATCGCACGCCCAAACCTGATCTCAATGGCGTTGACCTTCTGCTCCGGCTTGGTTCCGACCTGTCGCAGGCAACGAGCCTCGATGCAGGGGTCGCGTGTGTGGTCACCACGCTTGAGCGCACCTTTGCGCCTCGTGATTGCCAGGTTGCCTTGCTGATAGCGGGAGAGCCGCAGGCGGCGCACAGCTCCGGCGCTGTCCAGATGCCTGATGATGCTCACCTTGCGGCGTTGCGCGCCGGAGAAATCGTTGTCGCAACCCGGCACGATACAGGCATGCGCTGTTTTGCTCCGTTGCGGGCGCGGCGCACCCTGATCGGCTGGTTGTGTCTGATCGATCCGGTGTGGTCGCCCGATCTTGCGGCGCTGCTGGAGTTGATCGCTGCACAGTCTGGTCCGGCGCTGGCGTTGCTCGGCAACCTTGGGCGGCGCGACGATCAGGCGGCGCAGTTGCAGACATTGAATGAAATCGGGCGATTGCTCAGCGGCGCCTTTGACCGCACCCAACTGTTTGCTGCCATCCACGCGGCGGTGCAGCGCGTCGTCGAAGCGCCAACCTTCCTGATTGCGCTGTACGATGCGCAGACCGATGAACTGGAGCCGGTGTATCTGGTGCACGACGGGCAACCGCGACCCGCAGGCGAACGATGGTCGGTCGATGTCGGGTTGGTGAGTGTGGTGATCAGGGAACGCAAGCCGCTGTGCGTCAGCAACTATGCCGAAGAGTGCGAGCAGCGCGGCATCCAACCACGCATGCTTGATGGTCGCGTGCTGGGTCCAGCCTGGCTTGGCGCGCCGCTCATCGCCAATGAGCGTTTGATTGGCATCATCGTGCTGGCAAGCTCGCGTGAAGGGTATGTGTATCGTCAGGAGCATGTCAATCTGCTGATGACGATTGCGACGCACGCGGCAGTGGCGCTCGACCGCGCCTGGTTGCACGAGCGCACCGAACGCCAGGCGCAGCAGTTGACGGTCTTGAATCGCATCGGGCGCATCATTACATCGTCTATCGACCCGCAACAGGTGCCAGGCATTATCCTGCGCCAGGTGACGGAGTTGCTTGACGTAGAGGAAAGTTCACTGCTTCTCACCGATGAGGAAACGGGTGAGATGGTGTTCGCCTATACCACCGGGCAGGTCGGGCAGCGCATCCTGGGGCGACGGTTGCCGCCCGGCGTCGGCATCGTCGGGTATGTCGCCGCCACGGGCCAATCGGTGATTGCGAATGACGTGCAGTCCGATACGCGGTTCTATCGTTCGATGGACCTTTCGACGGGATATACGACCCGCGCACTGCTAGCGGTGCCGCTGCGCAGCGTGAGTGGCGTGGAAGGGGTCATCGAGGTGATCAATCGCCGTGATCAGCGCCCGTTCACGGTCGAAGATCAGCGCCTCCTCGAAGCTCTGGCGGATTACGCAGTCATTGCGCTGGAAAACGCGCGCCAGTTTCAGAAGATCGATCAGGCGCTGGCGCGACGCGCACAGGAACTTGCACGCACCAACGAGCAGTTGCAGCAGAACCTGCGGAGTCTGACGGCGCTCAATGCGTTTGGGATGGCGATCAACACCACGTTGCGCAGCCCTCACGAGATCTTGAGCATGACGGCGCGCGGAATCGCGGAAATGACGGGTGCGCTCGGCGCAATGGCGCTGTTGCCAGCAGATGACAGTTTCCGTCCAGTGGTGTCGATTGGTCTGCGGGCGCCCATCGATGATCGTCTGCTGAACGTCGTCCGCAACGTCGTCACCACCGGACGCCCCGATGTGCTGCCGCCCGACCCGGAGTCGCCAGGGCGCTTGCCGCGCTGTACGCTGTTCATCGTGCCGCTGCGTGCAACGCAGCGCACCCTTGGGTGTGTGTGCGTCGCCTATGCGAATGCGCTGCCGGAACCATCGGACCGCGAAACTGTTGTGTTGTTTGCGTCGCAGGCGGCGGTTGCGATTGAAAGCATCGAACTCTTTGGCGCTGTGCGCACCGCGCGCGACCAGATGATGTCGATCCTGGCATCGACGCGTGAAGGGATCATGTTGATCAGCGCCGATGGTTCGGTTGCGGTTGCGAATGCTGCCCTCTCTGATCTGACGGCGCTCGACACCAGCAGCATCCAGGGCGTTCCGGTCGATACGTTTTTGTCGCGCTGGTTCGAATCTTCAGCCTACGCCACTGAAGAATGCGCCGCATTGCAGCGCGCGATTGATGACGCGCTGACCGGCGCCGCTCAGTTTATTGCCGGTGAAATGAGCGGCAATCCGGGCGGGTTGCGCTATCTGGAATGGACGGTGCTCCAGGCGCAGAGCAGCGGGAACAGTCACGGCGGCGTCCTCCTCGTTCTGCGCGATATCACCGCTGCACGAGAAGCCGATCGCCTGCGGCAGGATCTGACGCATATGATTGTGCACGATCTGCGCGGCTTGCTCTCCAGCGTCATGGCGTCGATTGATTTGATGATGCGCGGCGTCCCGGGCGCGCTGAATGATCAGCAACGCCATGTGGTGCAGATTGCCAATACCGGCGCGACGCATATGCTGGATATGATCAACACGCTGCTCGACATCAGTCGCCTTGAAGCCGGGCGCATGCCGATTGAGCGATGTCGTGGAGCGATTCGCAGCATTGTCTCTAATGCGGTGCAGCGACTGTCGCCGCTCGCGCTGGATCGCGCCATTGCCATCGAGATCGATATTGATGAAGGGATGCCGGATATCTATGCCGATATCAGTCTCGTGGGGCGCGTTATTCAAAATCTGGTGAGCAACGCAATCAAGTTCAGCAACCGCGGCGGATTGGTCAGGGTGCGCGCGGTTGTTCGTTCTGAGGATGGGCAGGAGAAAGTGCTCGTTACTGTCAGCGATCAGGGGGTGGGCATTGCGCCCGGCGATCGCGAGCGGATCTTTGCCAAGTTCAGCCAGGTTGGTGAGCGCCGCGGCGGCACCGGGCTTGGGTTGGCGTTCTGCAAACAGGCGCTCGAAGCCCACGGCGAACGCATCTGGGTCGAGAGCGAACTGGGGCGCGGATCGACGTTTTTCTTTACGCTCCCGATTGCAAGGTGACAGTCATATTCGGAAGGGCGGGTGGAAAAGCGTCGCTGCTGCTCTCGCACCCATCAGCGCCATTGGGCAAGAAGCCTGATCTGACTGTCACCTGATTAGAACCCGACATTGATGATGGTGCGACCGGTGCGATCCTGGAAGAATCCCACGCCATCCTGGATCAACCCGACATAAAACCCCATCTTCGTCTCTGGCTGGCGAATCCGAATGCGCCCGACGATCTCCGCTTCCTCGCCGGGCATCAGCAGGTCTTCCTCGAACGGAATCCGCCACTGCTCCGGCGGACGCGGCGATAGCGCCCAACGGTAGGGGTAGCGTTTGGCAGCGCCGCCGCTGTTGGCGTCCCAATCGACGCCAACCCGCCAGAAGCCGCCGGATCGCGCAACGTAGGCGCCATCCGCAATCGATGAGAAGACCTGATCGGTGTCGTACTCGTATCCCGATGGCGGACCATAGGTGCGGATCGGCACGTTGCCGGTATTACGGACGCGCATCGTGACGGTGATTACCTCGCCAAGCATCACCGACTGCGGCGCCATGTAACTGTAGGTGATGAGCGCCTCCGGCTGCCCGCCGCCCGCAATCGTAATTGATCGGCGCTGTTCGACCAGGTTGCCGAAACGATCCTGCGCGCGAATGATCAGGGTGTACGCGCCATCGGGGAGCAGTGCGCCGTCAACGGTGCGTCCGTTCCAGACATGTTTTTGCAACGCCGGTTCTTCTTCGGCGGCGGTGACGAACGGAAAGGTGGCGCCATCCGGGGCGGTCACCACAATATCGACCGTCGCCGTTGTCGGTAACTGATACGTAATCTCCGCTACATCATCAATCGCGTCGGCATTGGGCGAAATGGTGTCGGGGGCGATCACCAGGTTGTCGATCAGCGGCAAGGGCGTGTCCTGCCCGATAATCGTCAGCCGTTGCTCCGCCGTCTGGCGTGCGCCGTCGTCGCCAACCGCCTCGACGACGACCGTATACGCGCCGCCAGGAAGCATCCGTCGCAGCAGCGTTGGATCGTCGGTTGGCGCGGTGCCGTCGAAGCGCAGCGCATACGGTTCACTGGAGGGCGCGCGCGGCTCGCCGCGGCGGAGCGTATAGCGCGTCCCCCCCTCATCGACCAGCGCAACGGTGACGCGCGCCGGGCGTCCAATGGCATAGGCGATGGTTACTGTCTCACCGGAACCTGTCGGACGCAACTCGTTCGCCGACAGTGTTACATCGCTCAGAAGCGGGCGCGCAGCGCACGCTGAGAGGAGCAACAATGCGGTGAGGGTGAAAAGAAGCGTGATGATCCGTTTCATTGAGGAGAACCGAGAACTGAGAACCAAGAACCGAGAACCAAGAACCGAGAACTGAGAACCAAGAACCGAGAACCGGTGTGCCTGATGGATGGGTGCTGCATTCTCATCGATTGTCCAGGTTCAGGTTGATTGCTCTTGTGCCACAGCCGAATAAAAAAGCGGAGGCGTTATCCTCCGCTGCTCCACTCTTCCGACGACCCTGCCAGTGCGTGGGTCATGCTCCGATCAGGGCGCAACGTATGGGCGCCGCGAATGTACACATGGATGATCTCGTCCGCCCGGCGGCTGGTGTTCCAGTGGATCAGCACGCGGATACAGCGCGGCAGACTGCCCGGAACCGCCATTTCGTGGGTGCAGAGCAGCGCGGTGTCGAGCCAGCCAAGTTCGCGTGCAGCGACTGCCGGAAATTCGGCGGTCAGGTCGGGCGTGGTGCTGAAAATGGCGCTTGCGATGTCTTCGGGGCGCACGCCGTTGGCGGCAATGATCCGCTGCAACAGGTCGCGCGTTGCTTCGAGGATGGCTTCGCGCGTATTCTCGTCGCAGGTGGTTGCACCGCGAATGCCGCGACAGAAGATCGTCATACCATGCTCCTGAAAAACCAAGAAGGCGTGGAGCCTGTTGCTCCACGCCTTCTGAGTTCCGGTACTCTCAACTTCATTCAACGCGAAGCAACCAGTCTCTTGGTGAGCCGGCAAAATACCAGAACCAGAAGAAATAGGCGCTTCGCGGTTGCATAAATACTGTTGTTCTTTATCTCAATGACTGGTATGCTGCGAATATACCATACCTCGGCGATGGTGTCAATTGTCACGATCCAGAACCGAGCAGTTCTTCGGCTTCGATGATCGCCTGCGCAATATCTTTCATTTTGGCGCGTTTGTCGCGGGCGCGCTGCCGCAACCGCTCGTAGGCGTCGCGTTCGGTCAGCCCCAGACGTTGCATCAGAATACCCTTGGCGCGCTCGATCAATTTGCGCGCTTCGAGCGACTCTTCCAGTTCGTGCACCTGCGTGCGCAGCGTCTGCAAGTCGCGGAAGCGCGCCAGCGCGATATTGATGGCGGGCGACAATTCCGCTTCGTTGACCGGTTTGACCAGATAGCCGAGCGCCCCCGCCTGTTCCGCCTTGCGAATGGTTTCGCGATCCGTGTATGCGGTCAACATAAGAATAGGCGTTGGGCGCTGCTGATTGATCCGCGCAGCCGCTTCCGTCCCTTCCACTTCGGGCATGCGGATGTCCATGATAATCAGATCAGGTCCGAGACGCGCTGCAAGGTCAATGGCTTCGGCGCCGGTGCGGGCAATCCCTATCACGTCGTAGCCAAGCCCTTTCAGTTGCTCTTCGAGCGTGAGCGCGACCAGATCGTTATCTTCCGCGATAAGAATGCGCGTAACTGCCATAGGTTCCGCCCTTTCCACGTATATGTGGAAATGGTATCATTCCTCTTATCATAGCACACCTTGTCTCGTTGTAAACCCATCAATTCAGGCGCAATTATCGAGCGTCGCAGCGACGATGGCGGCAGTGACGGCGTGATGGCGCGGCGCGCTGCGCCGGGGATGAATGCGATTGCTCAGGATGACGATGATGATGCGCTCCTGCGGCATGATGACCAGTGCCGGTCCGGTGAAGCCGGTATGCCCATAACTCCCCGCCGGCGCGGCGCCCATGAAGTTTGGCCGGTCGATCATCCATCCCAATCCACATGCGTGCGTCAATCCTGGCGTGTGGTTCGTGGTTGCCAGGATAATGGTTTCTGGTTGCAGCAGGAGCGCGATTGCGTGATTGTGCATCGGGGGGAGCCACGCGCGGCAAAATTGCCAGAGGTCGCTCGCAGTGCTGAAGAGACCGGCATGCCCGGCGACGCCGCCGAGAGCATACGCGCTTTCATCGTGGACTGCGCCATGCACCAGGCATCCGCGCCATTCGTGGTCGAACTCCGTCGGCGCGATGCGCGCGCGGAGCGCCGGATCAGGGCGAAATACAGTATGACGCAAGCCAAGCGGTTGGCAGACCAGTTCGTCAATGGCGCGGTCGAGCGGTTGACCGGATATTGCAGCGACGATGTCGCCCAATACCAATGAATTAATATTGGTATAGGCGACGCGGCTGCCAGGGGGATGCACGGGCAGGGTGCGGTAAACTTCGGCAAGCAGCGCGTCTCGCCCGTTGCGGCAGAGCGTCGAGAGGCGCAGGTCGAGCCCAGAGGCATGGGTCAGCAAGTGGCGAACGGTGACGGCGCGGGCGTGGAAGGCGGGCAGATAGGCGCAGACCGGCGCTTCGAGGTCGAGTTGTCCGGCGTCGTACAGGCGTAATGCCGCAGTTGCGGTAAACATTTTGGTCAGCGACGCAATATCGTAGATGGTTGTGGGTTTGACCGGTGCGCCCTCGACCGCATCGTAGGTCGTCGTCCCGTAGGCGGCGAAGTGGATGATGGTTGCATCGCGCGCAACGAGCACGACAGCGCCGGGGAAGACGCGCTGATCGATGGCATCGGCGATGATCGCGTCAATCGCTGGAATGGACACGGCAGGCGCTGTTCATTGTGCAGGCGCGCAGGCGGGGCGTTCGGTCAACCAGGGATCGAACTGCACGAGATCGCCCGGCGCATCACCACGACCGTTCGCGTGACGATCCGGCTCATACGGTCCCTCAGCGGCGCCCCACCAGTTGTTGCGCATATCGATGAACACATCGCTGGTCGCGCCGCGCCCGATGCCGCGTTGCAGGTAGATCGGAATAATCGGCGGCGTATGCTTCTCGATCGCGTTGTTCCGAATCGTCAGCGATGGCAGCCCTGGCGCCTGCGGCAGGGTGCTGAGAACGCTCAATCCATTGGAACCGCCAATGAATCCGTTGCACACGATAGATCCTTGCAATGGACCGTTCGTCTCCAACGCCAGATTCGGACCATCCTGACCCACCAGCAGGTTCCCCTGAATGTCGAGCGTGACCGTGTCGTTGGGACTGCGGCTGCTGATCCGGACGTTGGGTGAACCAAATGCCATGCGGTTGCCGCCGATGCGGTTCCCTGCCAGGGTGACCGTCCCGCCGCTTTCGTAGATAATCTCAACCGCTGCGCCATATGGCATATCATTCCCCGTGATCTCGCTGTCGCGCAGTTCGAAGCGACCGGCAGAGACGCGCACATATCCGCCATTATCGATGATCCGGCTCGAACGAATCGTCAATGATCCCCGTTCCGATGCAATGACCGTCCCGCCAGCGCCGCCGCCGCGCACCTCGACGTGCTCCAGCACCATGTCGCTGCCGGGTCGTCCGACGATTCCTTCCCAGCGCGGCAGACTGGCGCCGATGAAACGCACCGGTCGGTCCGCCTGTCCCAGCGCGTAAAGGCGTCCATCGACGTAGAGCGTTATTCCAGGCGGAATACGCACCTCGACTCCAGGTTCGATGATCAACCCGGCGCCTGCTGCAACCACAGTATCGCGTCGCAGGGTAATTGGACTCTGAGCCGACGTCCAGTACGTGGTGCTGCGGATGATATCGACGGGGATCGGCGTGGCTGTTGGCGGCGGGCGG
>DAOTWI010000326.1:0-6656 GCA_034436075.1 Roseiflexus sp. | reverse complement strand
ACGTCATGTAGTATGGCGCATACCCTGCGGGACCGGTGCCAAACAGCCAGTGATCGCCAACTACGCGCAGATTGATCTCCCACATGCCTACCCGTCCATCTGCGCCTTCGTTCAATTCTGCTTCAATCATCTGGTGGAAGAAATCCTGTTGCACGTAAACCAGCAGGACTGTTGCGACGACGAGCACGAGGAACCAGCGCCAGGATCGGAGAAATGTCGCTGCAAATATGGCGATCACGGTCGGAATCCATCCCGATTTCCAGAGCAGGTTGACCAGCATGGTCTGATAGAGGTTAGCAACGATCAGCGCCAGCAGCAGCGCCCTCCAGCGCCAGTGCAGCCCTGGATGAGCAATCAGCAAAGCATACGCCGGGATCACAGTCCAGAGTCCCCACAGTCCGCGATCGGCAAGAATCCCATGCTCTATTCTTAAAATCTGAAAGATAGTCATGAGTGAACCAAAGAACAAAAAACAACCGAACAGATATTTGATATGGCCCTCTTTCTGCCAGAAATTGCCTATCAAGAGAGCGACGCCGACAGAGATCACATAAGCGACAAGCGAGGCTATTTGAACATTGATAAAGTTCGAAAAGAGACCCATTCGGAGTATTGGGTCACGCCATGCAATGCCCCAGATCAACGATATCGTACAGACTATACAGAACACAAGCAAGGGCTGGTTAATCGGCGACGGCGCTAATCGCCAGTTCTTGCGAATCATCATCGATGCCACCCATATGCCACAGAGCATGATGGCAAGCACCAGTGATATCGGTATTCTGGTGTATGTTCCGGTCGGTATATCAAGAGGGATCGCCATTGCCGCAACCGGCAAGAGCAGGATCATCCGCCTGAAGTATGTGCTGATAAGAAAAAAGGCGGGTATTGCCGCCAGCGGACCAAAGATCGCCAGCGCGACAAACTTCCGGTCAGCGCCAATAACGTACCCGGCTGCCAGGCTCAACCCGATGACGCCAAGGAGCACTCCAACAATCATGAATGAACGGGAGGCAAAGGTAGAGCGTATCCGGTCGATGTCATGTTTCAGGCTATATGCTTTTTGACCAAATATTGCACGCATATATGACCATCTTGATCGCGTCAGGCGATCCGCACGTCGCCGACGCTCTCCCGACCAGTATAGCATTGCTGGTACACCGCAACCGTCTCCCGGGCGCAACGCTGCCAGGAGAAACTCGCTGCGCGTTGTAAGCCTCGTGCAACCATTTCGTCTCGGAGAGCCGCATCGTCAAGCACTCGCTCCATGGCATGCGCAATGCTTGACGGGCTTTCTGAATCGACCAGCAGCGCCGCATCGCTGGCAACTTCGGGGATTGACGAATTGTTGGCGGCTACAACCGGCGCGCCACACGCCATTGCCTCCAGGATCGGCAGACCAAAACCCTCGTATCGTGATGGAAAGACGAACAGTGCAGCAGCATTGTAGAGTGCGACCAGATCATCGTTCGAGACGTGTTGCAGGAAGCGTAATCGTCCTTCAATACCGTGTGCGCGCGCTTCCGCCAGGATCGACTTCGCCAGCAACGGGTGCGTCCAGACAATAGCGAGCTCGTGATTCGCCCGCAGTCGTTCCGGCAACAAAGCATACGCGCGTAACAGTGTAGAAATATTTTTACGAGGATCAGCGGAGCCAAGCGCCAGAATGAAGCCCTCGCTCAAACCAAAACGCTGCTGAACCGATTCGATTGCACGCGATCGGTCTCGTGTGCGGTAGATTGGCGCCGCCGCTTCGTGGGTGACAAATACGCGACGGGCAGGAATACCGAGATGCTGCACAATGGCAGTGCGCGCATCGTGTGACACCGTAACGACGGCGCTTGCCCGTCTGGCGGCAATCGCTGGCACATACCGGTAATACATATCCATCAAGGAGCGTTTGCCCCGTTTCTGCTGACGGGTAAAACGGCGAGGAAACATCCAGATCATGTCGTGAATGGTCACCACTAGCGGACAGGGCGCGTACACAGGCGCCGTAAGGCAGAGCGCGTGAAGAACGTCGATGCGGTCGCGTCTTGCCTGCATCGCCAGACTGATTTGCTCACGCCAGGGCATACCGATGAAAGGCGCCGTCCCTGGCACGACTCGCACGGTTGCGTGCGGCGCCGGTGGTGCGATCACGTCTGCAACGGGTGGACGATCGACATACAGAATGTATTCGTTGTCGGGATCGACTTCCAGCAATGCGCGAATCAACTGCTCGGTGTAGGTTTTGAAGCCTCCTGGTTGCGGGTGTGTCAGGAAACGCGCATCTATTCCGATCTTCATTGGATGATTCCTTCAGTGCAGGTGCGGGACGCTCAGTGCCTGAGTGAGGAGACGAAGATCACGATACGCTTCGGCTCGTCCGCTCAGTCGCTCGAATAGCGCCTTGCCAGACAGTGCAACGCGCAGCGTCAGACTCAAAGCATACGCCTGACGCCGACCATAGTGCTTGGTATAGAACCGTATTTTGCTGCGGTAGAGTTCCGCCTTCATCCGTGCACTCGCCTTTTTGCTGCTCTGCCCGCCGAGGTGCACAATCGTTGCATCCGGCAGGTAGCAGATGTCCCAACCCGCTTTGCGCACTCTGAAACACCAGTCGGTCTCCTCAGAGTACATGAAGTACCCCTCGTCAAGAACGCCAATCTGTTCAATGACTGTACGACGGATCATCAACGCCGCGCCGCCGACCCAGTCAACCAGATACGCTGCGCTTCCATCACCTGTGCGATATGGTGCACGGGTACGGATGTTACGTCCCAGCAGTTCCGACCAGAACGACGGGAAGGCAGCCCACGACGGTTGAAGCGTGCCGTCAGCATTGAGCAGGCAGGCGCCAGCGATGCCAACTCGCTCATGGGCATCCAGAAATTGGGCCATGCGCTCGAGCGACTGCGCGTGAACAATTGTGTCGCTGTTGAGCAGCAGAACATAATCACCCCGGGAAGCGGCAATCGCCTGATTATTCGCTGCCGCAAACCCCCGATTCTTTGCGTTTTCAATCACCTGAACATACGGATGGCGCTCACGCACTGCAGCAACGCTTCCATCGCTCGAGGCGTTATCAACCACCCAGACATCGTAAGACCGCGAAGGTGGGTGTGCTGCGATTGAGTCGAGACAGTCGAGCAGGATGTCACGGGTATTCCAGTTGACGATGATGATCGACAGTGTGTTCATATCAGGCATTCCTGACGCGCTGGAGTCCTGGTGCGACGACCCGGCGACGCTCTGCAACCTCGGTGATCAGATTGTTCATCCGCTCACCAATAATGCGCCAGTCATACATATCCGCAACACGGCGGCGCCCTTCAGCCGCGAGACGCGCGCGCAACTCTGGTTGCTCCAGCAACCGCAGTGTAGCCACAGCAAACGACTCTGGACTATCGGTAACCAGCACGTGGCGCTCATGTTCCAGCGCCAACCCCTCGATCCCCTTCGAAGTCGAGACGACCGGTGTGCCAAGCGCCAGCGCCTCCAGCACCTTGAGGCGGGTGCCGCTGCCTTCACGCAGGGGTACGACTTCGCACCACGCACGCGCAACTTCGGCGCGTACATCGGGGACAAACCCCAGCACATCCACGCCTTCAAGCGATGGCAATGCTGCAAGGTGTTCCGGTTCAGCGCGTCCGGTGATACGTAGCCGAACCCCCGGCCGTCTGGAACGGATATGTGGAAAGATGTCTTGCAGAAAGTAGTGCACTGCATCCAGATTGGCGTGATAGGTAAGCGAGCCGGGATAGATGAGCGTGTCTGGTTGCGGCGCTCCCCAATTGCCAGGATCGTCGCTCACATCTGCGCCATTCGGTATCAATGCCAGCAGTGTGTGCGCTGGCGCCAGACGGCGCACCAGAGCCAGCTCCGCTTCCGATACGGCGCTGCAGGCGTCGAAAAAGCGCAGGAGATGGCGAACATAGGAGCGTTGCTTGTGCCACGTCAACCAGGCGCGCAGTTTACCGGCGGGGGAAGGCGCCTGATGCCAGGCGGACAACCCGGTCAGCTCCGGGTCATCAAGGACACGCGCCACGCCAGGAAGAGCATATCCATAGACAGCGGTCGCCAGTTCGATCGCCAGCACGATATCCGGCTTCAGCGCCGCAGCGCGTTCGTTCACCAGGGCGCTGAACTGCGAGTTCCATCGGATACGCACCGAAGCAGGTTGTGTATGCCACAAACTGGCGATCACATCCTGGCGACTCGGCTTTACCTGCGGCGCCGACAGTGCCATCGCCGATGCGCAGAGTTGATCGATTTCCTGCCGTTGAGTAGTATCTGCACCGTCATGGGTGAGCGCTACAAGATGGATTTCGTGAAGGCGGGCAAGCGTGCGCAGCAGATGGCGAATCCGCAATTTGATGCCATTATCCGCCGGTTCGGGCCACCAGGATGTGAGCGCCAGGATGCGCATTGTCGTCACCTCAATGTCCTGCTCTCACGGCGGCGGACGCGCGATACGTCATCTGTGCCGCCTGCTCGTAACTTTCCAGGATCCGCTGCGTTGTCTTGCGCCAGCTGAACTGTGCAGCGTGCGCAAACCCGCGTTCGCGCAGGCGCGCCGCTTCCGATGGGTCGGTCAGCACCCTTTCCAGATAGCGGGCAAGCGTGGCGTCATCCTCGGCATCCATCACCAGCGCCGCGCCACCGGCGACTTCCGGCAACGGACCGCGATCCGAAACGATGACCGGCGCGCCACAGATCATCGCTTCCAGCACCGGGATGCCAAACCCCTCGAACCAGGAAGGAAACACAAATACGTCTGCCATGCTGTACAGCGCAACCAGGTCGGCGCGCGGCGGGTTGATCAGGAGCAGCGCATGGTCGCGCTCGACCGCCTCGAACACCACCGGCAAAGGCGCCGGATGGCGTGAGAAGAAGACGATCCGGTAGCGTTCACGTAGCGGTTGCGATAGTCGCCGCCATGCACGCACCAGAACGCCCGGATTCTTCAATGCATCCGCCAGCACGAACCGTCCGGTGACTCCGTGGCGCTGACGCACCGCATCACGTGTCGCCTGATCCTCGATCCGCCGCATATCCGGCGTCGGCGCATGCGGAATGGGGATGATCCGCTGCGGATCGAAGCGACAGTAGCGCAGAATGTCCTGCTTTGCGTGCTGCGAAACCGTCAGGAGAATGTCGGCGTCACGCAGCATCAATCGCGATCCAGCGTAAAGGTACACGGTCATTGCCATCGAACGCAGGGTGCGCCGGGAACCGGAACTGAAGAGTGTCTCGCGCAACGGCATAATGGTCAGCGCATCGTGCAGCGTGACAACTGTGCGCGCGCCGGGAACGCGAAATCCATAGTTCGCCGGGTAGTGCGCCACGTCGAGATGATCGCGCGCCATGGCGCGCCGCAACCCGATGTAGTCCAGATAGACGCTGGAGTGCGGACCGTGGTACGGAAGCAGACGCAGCGTGACGTTCGATGGCAGATCGATCAACTCAAATGGACGTTTGGTATCCGCGTACAGGAAGAGTTGGTGATCGGCAGCGATCGTGCACAGTTCTGTGACGAAGTGTTTGATGTAGGTATGGACCCCGCCCACTAACCCGTGGGAGAGATAGCGCACGTCGATGCCGATCCTCATGGTTTGCTCCTACTGCCCGATGACCACATCGCCTTCGTTCAGACCTCGGAGGATTTCCACCCGGTCTGGCGTCGTCAGGCCCGTCTCGATATCCACTCGTTCCGGACGGTCGCCGCGCTGCACCAGCACATAACTGCGCGAGTCGGCGCGAATGGCTTTCGGCGGCAGCCACAGCACGTTTTCTCGCCGCGCCAGCACAACGGTCACGACTGCCACGTCACCGGAGACCAGTTTCAGATCGGCAGGCTCATAGGCGATATGGTAGCCGCTCACTGCGCCATTCGACCCGCCGCCAGGAATGCCAGTCACCGTCCCCTGGTAGGTGGCGCCGGGGTAGCGCGCAAAGGTAATCGATACCGGCTGCCCGACCACGAGAGGGGCTGAACTGCTCGTCACCAGTACCTCCAGGGCATCGGCGGCGACTGATGGGTCGAGCGCGACGAACGCCGGTTCTCCGGCGCGAATAACGGCGCCAGGGGCGATGTTGACCGCCAGGATTTGCCCGTTGAACCCGGCGACCAGTTTGAGCGCCTCGATCTGGCGCTGGATGTCCTCCACGCCTTTCTTTGCTTCCTCAACCGCGCGTTCGAGCGCCGGATCGACCTGAATGGCGCTGCGCGCCTGCTCGACGGCCAGTTCCGCCAGGGCGACAGTGCGCCGCGCCTCTGCAACCTTCAGCGGATCAGGACCCTTCAGCAGGTCGTCGAGCGCCGCCTGTGCAATGGCAACCTGAGCCTCGGCAGCCTGGACGGCGGCAATCTCGTTGTTGCGCGCCGTGTCGTACTCGATCTGGAGCCGTGCGACTTCTTCTTCGGCGGCGCGTAGCGCATCGCCTGCGCGCACGAGACGCTCCTGCGCTCTGTTGTCGGTTTTGTCCTGCTCTGCGGCGTGTGAAGCGGCGCCAAACTCCGCCTGTGCGGCGATCAGGCGCTTCTGCGCCTGCTGCAACGCAAGTTCTGCGCGGGTTTTGACGGCGGACGCATCGTTGCGCGCCCGGTCACGGGCTGCCTCTGCCTGTTGGACTGCCGCGCGCGCCGCCACGACTCTGGCGGGGTCGGGCGG
>DAOTWI010000325.1:0-1954 GCA_034436075.1 Roseiflexus sp. | reverse complement strand
TTGCAGGTTGAAGGCGGGATGGTCCCCGTAGCGACGTTGCACCGCAACGTCGCCAGGTGGGATGTGGGAAGGTAGCAGGTTGAAGGCGGGATGGTCCCCGTAGCGACGTTGCACCGCAACGTCGCCAACCATGCACCGCAACGTCGCCAACCGTTGCAGGTGGAAAGGCGTGCCCGCGCCGGTGGCGTGCCCGTATGGGGTGGCGTGCCCGCGCCGGTGGTGCGCCTGCGTGCCGGTGGCGTGCCCCCAGTGATCGCTCCGTGCCCTCTGTGCCTCTGTGGTTGATTTAAGAGTCGCCAGGAAAAGGGCGTACAGGCATTCAGGTCGTGGCTTGACAGTCAGGCATTCTGTGCCGATAATCGGTTGCTACAGTCCCCAAACTGCTGATTTCACCAAGACTCTTTTCTCTTGTAATCCACAGGAGGCGCTCCATGACCTGGCAGACATACCTGAACGAACAGCAAGACCGGTTTCTCGCCGAGTTGCTCGATTTCCTGCACATTCCGAGCGTATCGGCGTTGCCGGAACACGCGGGGGATGTGCAGCGCGCTGCGGAGTGGGTGGCGGAACGGATGCGCGCCGCCGGGATCGAGTCGGTGCAGATCCTGCCGACTGGCGGGCATCCCGTCGTGTATGGCGACTGGTTGCACGCGCCTGGGAAGCCGACGGTACTGATCTACGGCCACTTCGACACGCAACCCGCCGATCCGCTGGAGTTGTGGGACCATCCACCGTTCGCGCCGGTGGTGCGTGATGGGCGGGTGTACGCACGTGGCGCCTCGGACGACAAAGGAAATATGCTGCCGCCGATCCTGGCGGTTGAGGCGTTGCTGCGCACCACTGGCGCGTTGCCGGTGAACGTCAAGTTTTTATTCGAAGGTCAGGAAGAGATCGGCAGTCCGCAGATTCCGGCGTTTGTGGCGGCGCACCGTGAGATGCTGGCGTGCGACCTGGTGGTGAGCAGTGATGGCGGGCAATGGAGCGAGACCGAGCCGGTGATCCTCACTGGTCTGCGCGGCGGGTGCGGCGTGCAGATCGATGTACGCGGTCCGAACCGCGACCTCCATTCTGGCATCTACGGCGGCGCGGTGCAGAATCCGATCCACGCCCTGGCTGCCATCCTCGCGTCGATGCGCGGCGACGACGGGCGCATTCTGGTCGAGGGGTTCTACGATGCGGTGCAGCCGCTGACCGACGATGAGCGGCGGCGGTTCGCCTCGGTTCCTTTCGATGAAGCCGCATATATGGCAGACCTGGGGGTGACGGCGTTGTGGGGCGAGGCGGGATACACCGTCTACGAACGCACCTGGGCGCGCCCGACGCTGGAGATCAACGGTGTCTGGGGCGGGTTCCAGGGCGAAGGGGTGAAGACGGTGCTGCCCGCCGAGGCGCATGCCAAGATCACCTGCCGGCTGGTCGCCGCTCAAGACCCGGCAACGATCGTTGAGTTGCTCAAGGCGCATGTGCAGCCGCACACGCCGCCAGGAGTCGTGGTGACAGTCACGCCGCTGAAGTTTCTGGCGAAGCCGTACCTGATGCCGTTCGACCATCCGGGGAACCGCGCTGCGCGTGATGTGTTGGTTCACATGTACGGGCGCGAGCCGTATGAAGTGCGCAGCGGCGGCAGTATTCCGATCTGCACCATTTTGCTGGACGAATTGGGGGTCTACACCGTCAATTTCGCGTTTGCGCTGGAAGATGAGCGCCAGCACTCGCCAAACGAATTCTTCCGCCTGAGCAGTTTCCGGCGTGGGCAGGAGGGGTATTGCCTGCTGCTGGAGCGGCTGGCGGATGTGGAGGTAGGGGTTCGGAGTTAGGAAAATCTTTCCCCCGACGCGGTTCTACAGCAGACCTTGATCGGTGGTAGAGACCTCAAGGGTCGGATGCACCACGTGCGTGGGGGCGCCATCGGCGCGCCCCTACCGGACGCCCGGCGCGCCACGTGCGTGGGGGC
>DAOTWI010000324.1:0-4003 GCA_034436075.1 Roseiflexus sp. | reverse complement strand
CCCGGCGGCGCCAGCGCCCGCTGCACCCGGTAGCGTTCCAGCGCCGCTACCTGCCCTGGCAGGCGCTGCCCGTCGAACGAAGTCACAACCACCAGCGCCAGTTCGCGCTGCCAGAACGGCAGATGTCTTCCGAGCGCCGTCACCAGCGCATCCGGGTCGGCGCCGCCGTCGATCAGCAGATGCCTGCCTGCCGGGGTCTGCACCAGAACCGCGTCGCCAGCGAGCGCCGGGAAGAACACATGGATCTGCCCATCAGGGCGTTGTATCCAGGCAAGCGCCAGCAATGCGGCGATCATTAATCCAACGCGGGGAGCGAAACGGTGAAGCGTGGAGGGTTCTGATGATGCAGCCATAGCAACCTTCGAGTGTGCGCAGGTCGCGCGGCTGCCTGCCGTTGACGATTATACCGGTGAAACCTTACCGGAGCAACGACGTATATGGGGGTGTACAACGCCTGTGCGCTGTGCTAGAATGAACGGGCGACACGCCTGCTTCCGCTAGGACGGCAAAGGCGCACCGGTCGGTGATGAAAGAAAGCAACTTCAAGGAGGCTGGAGACATGTCGATCTTCGTCCGCATCCGCGACATCCTGAGCGCCAATATCAATGCCCTGCTCGACAACGCGGAAGACCCCGAGAAAATGGCGAACGAGTATCTGCGCCAGTTGCACAACCAGGAGTATGAGGTCAAGACCAACGTTGCTGCTGCGATGGCGGACCTGGCGCGGCTCAATCGCATGGAGGCGCAGTATCTGGCTGAAACCGAAAGCTGGGACCGCAAGGCGGAAGCGGCGTTGCGAGCTGGCGATGAGGCGCTGGCGAAGGCTGCCCTGGCGCGCAAGGTGCAGGCGCAGAAACTGTATGAGCAGTACCGCGATCAGTCCGATGCGCAGGAGCAGCAGGTCGAACAACTGGAGCAGGCGCTGGTGCAGTTGCAGACGCGCGTCGCTGAAGTGCAGGCGAAGCGTGATCTGATTATCGCCAAGAAGAACCGCGCCCAGACGCAGGAGTCGATCCAGCGCACGGTGCGCCAGGCGACGCGCATTACGGCGATGGATAAACTGGATCAACTGGAAGATCGTGTCGGTGAGCGCCTCGACCGGGCAGAGGCAATGGCAAAGCTCGAAGGCGATACGCTCGAAAACAAGTTCCGCAACCTGGAGCGCGATGTTGCGGTCGATGCAGAGTTCGAGGAACTGAAGCGCCGTTTGGGGCAGGGTTGATCGGTATTTGGACGGAACCAATGGTTGGGGCGAGGCGTTGCCTCGCCTTTTTCATTGAGAGTACAACGCTGCTGCGACGCATGACATCCGGTATGCGGGCTGGTGAATGAATGCGCGCCTGTAATCCTCAAGCCGGTCACCCGCCGGCGCAGGCGCACCCCAAGGCGCGGTTTATGAACATTAAGCATTAAATCCGGTCGAGCCCGCGCAGGCGGGCTTTGCACCTGTAGCCCGCGGCTTCAGCCACCGGGCTACAAGGCGGATAGCGGAAATAAGTATTCAAAGTCCATCAGCCGCCGGGCATACGTGAGCGCACCACCGCCACGCCTGCCGGTGAACCATGGTACCATTGCAGAACATCCGACCAGAACAAGAGAGGTGTACCATGGCGATGACCCGACGTGAACGACTCGCGGCGGCAATCCGCGGCGAACCGGTTGATCGCCCGCCGGTGGCGCTGTGGCGCCATTTTCCGGTGGATGATCAGGACCCCGAACAACTGGCGCTGTCTGTCGCTGCGTTTCAGGCGCAGTACGACTGGGATTTCGTCAAGTTCACGCCATCGAGCAGTTTTTGCGTCGAGGATTGGGGATGCCGCGTCGTGTATCGCGGGCATTCCGAAGGAACCAGCGACTATGTCGCGCGTCCGGTCAGCGTCCCTGCCGACTGGCGGCGGATCGAGCCTCTCGACCCGCGCACAGGTGCGCTTGGCGCCCATCTCGTCGCCGTCCGCCGCGCGCGCGACCTGATCGATCCCGACGTTCCGCTGCTGGCGACCGTCTTCAGCCCGATCAGCCAGGCGAAGAACCTGATTGGCGGCGGGATGGACATTGTGCATCTCCGGCGCCACCGATCCGATCTGCTCTATGCGCTCGAAGCCATCACCGAAACAACGGTTCGCTTTGTCGAAGCCGTGCTCGATGCTGGCGCCGACGGCATCTTCTACGCCCTGCAACGCTGCACGGCAGACGTGATCAGCGAAACCGAGTACCGCGAGGTCTGCCGTCCGCTCGATCTGCGCATTCTCGAAGCAGCGCACGCAGCCAGCGCAGCGCGGGGAACATCGCCGTTTATCCTGCTCCATCTGCACGGTGTGCATTCCTACTTCGACATTGCAGCGGAATATCCGGCGCAGGCGCTCAACTGGCACGACCGCGACACTGGACCTGACCTCGTCGAAGGCGCGCGCCGCTTTCCGGGCATGGTCGTCGGCGGGTTGAGCCAGCACGACATCGTCGAAGGATCGCCAGCCGCCGTGCAGTCACTCGCGCGCCAGGCGATCGAGGCGCTGAACGGGCGGCGCGTGTGTCTTTCGACCGGTTGTGTGATGCCGACGACGGCGCCGTGGGGGAACATTCGGGCGTTGCGAGCTGTCGTTGGTCCATGATCCGGCGCGAATTCAGCATTGCGGAGGGGACGATCCTGTTCATCTCCGCCTATGTTCTGTCAGCCGGATTGGGGATTGTGCGCCAGGCATTGTTCAACGCCGAATTTGGCGCCGGGATGGAAGCGAGCGCCTACTACGCCGCCTTTCGTCTGCCCGACACGATTGCCAGCCTGATCAGCGGCGGCGCGCTGTCGAATGCGATGATACCGGTGTTGCTCGGCGCACGCCACGAATCCGGCGATGCCGCCGAGCAACGGCTGGTGAACCTGGCGGCGACCACGCTGACTGTCGCTGTCGCACTCGTGGCGCTGGTCTGCGCAATTTTCGCCCCCGTCTTCGTGCGCTTTGCGCTTGCCCCCGGCTTTGACGCCGGGACTGCTGCGCTGACCGTGGCGCTGACCCGGATTATGCTGGCGCAACTGGCGCTGGTGGTGCTGGCGAGTGTGGCGATCGCCGTGTTGAATGCGCGCAACCAGTTCTTGTTGACCGCGATCTCAATCGTGACGCACAACGTGACGATGATTGGCGGCATCCTGGCAGCGCGTTTTATCCCTGGCGTTGGCATCTACGGTCCAACATTCGGGGTCGTCGGCGATGCCATTCTGCAATTAGCCATTCTCTGGCCCGGACTGCGCGCCAACCGCTTTCGCGTGCGCCCGGCATGGGATCTGCGCGATGCGCGACTGCGCCGGATGCTGCGGCTGCTGGCGCCCAACGGCCTGTCGTCAGGGGTGAATTATGCAGGCGGCATCGTCGATACGGCGTTTGCGTCGCTGGCGCGGGAGCCGGGGGCGCTGCCGGCGCTCTTCAACGCAGGGCTGTTGATGGGCGTGCCGCTGCGGTTGATCGGCGTTGCGCTGGCGCAGGCGGCATTCCCGCGCATTGCCGCGTATGCAGCGCGCAGCGATTGGGCGCGGATGCGGCGCACCGTTGTTGCGGCGCTGGCGATCAGCATGACCCTGGCAGTTGCGGCTGCGCTCACGCTGGCGTTCGCTGGTCGCACCCTCGTTCGCCTGTTGTTTGAACGCGGGCGCTTCGATGCGGCTGCGGGCGATCTGACGGCACTGCTGTTCGTGGTGTATCTTGCGGGGCTGCCAGTGTATGTGGCCACTGAGGTGCTGACGCGCGGATTGATCGCGCTGCACGATACGCAGACGCCGCTGGTGACGAACTGTGCGCAACTTGCGGGGCGCGGCGCATTGATCTGGATATGGCTTGAACCATGGGGCGTGGCAGCGATCCCGGCGGCATTTGCGGTCACCTCGGCGCTGGAGACGATGGCGTTGGGCGCGGCGCTGGCATGGCGCATGCGGCAGAGGCGCGACGCCTGGTAACGCCGTTGCCCCGCAACGTCGCAAAACGTTACCCGTTGCCCCACAACGTCGCAAAACGTC
>DAOTWI010000323.1:0-1767 GCA_034436075.1 Roseiflexus sp. | reverse complement strand
ACGATGTGGGAATGCTCGCCGCCGCAGACGCTGGCGCGCTGTTCGAGCCGCCGCAGAATGTCGTCGCCGATTTCCCGCATTTCCCGGTGCTGCGCGGCTACGACGACCTGCTGGCGTTCGTTGAACGGGAAACGCAGCAGTGATAGGGCAGGCTTACGAATAGGGCATCTTGACGCAAAGACGCCAAGGCGCAATGCGTTTCAGAACAGAGGGATGTGTCTTGCTCCATCGACGGGCACACAACAAAGCAGGCGGCGCTCAACCTTCAACCTGTAACCTTCAACCTCTAACCTTCACCAGCCATGACTGCTGAAACGCTCTCTATTCCCCATACCGATACAGACCCCGACGTCCCGCACCGCTGGCCCTTCAGCATCAGCGTAGTCATTCCGGCGTTCAACGAAGGACCGCGGGTGGGGGGCGTGGTGCGCGCGGTGCGGGCGCAGATTCCTGATGCCGAAATCATCGTCGTTGATGACGCATCGACCGATGATACGGCGGATCAGGCGGCTGCCGCCGGGGCGCAGGTCATCAGTCGTCCCCACAATCTGGGGAATGGCGCCGGCGTGCGCACCGGGGTCCGCGCCGCCAGCGGCGATGTCGTGATTGTGATCGACGCCGATGGGCAGCACAATCCCGCCGACATTCCGCGCCTGTTGCAGCATCTCGACCGGTATGAGATGGTGATCGCCACGCGACCGGATCGCGACAGCCACGAGAACGTGGTGCGCTGGTTCGGCAACAGCGTGCTGAATGCGCTCGGCACGTACCTCTCCGGTTTCCCGATGAGAGACCTGACTTCAGGGTTCCGCGCGTTTCGGCGCGATGTGATGCTCGAGTTTCTGCATCTGCTGCCGAATACCTTTGGTTGGCCCATGACAAGCGCCATGGCATTTGCGAAAGCGGGCTACCACATCCGGTTCGAGCCGGTGGCGATGAACAAGCGACAGGGCGGGCGCAGCACCCAGAAGTTGTTCAAGAACGGCGTGCGCAACATTCTGATCATGCTGCGCATGGTCTCGATGTTTGCACCGTTGCGCGTCTACTTCCCGGTGGCGCTGGCGATGTTCTTCCTGAGCCTGCTGTCGTTCGCCATCAGTTATTTCATCACCGATGCCGGGCGCTTCCGTGTGCCGAATTCGTCGGTGGGTCTGTTCGTCGGCGCAATTGTTGTGTTCATGTTCGGTCTGCTGGCTGAGCAGATTGCCGGACTGCGTTTTCAACGGCGTGACCTGTGAAACCTGTTCTCCGCTGGTTGCTGCGTCTGATCGGTCCTGCGCTGCTCGTTTTTTTTCTCTGGCGCAGCGACCTGAATGCCCTCGGCGCCGCGCTCGCTGGCATCGATCTGGCGCCCGCGCTGCTCTCGCTGGCGCTGATGCCGGTATTTATCTGGGTGAAGGCATGGCGCTGGAGCATCATTGTGCGTGAGCAGGGGTACATGCCCCCTTCGCTGAACTATCTCGCGGCGCTGTACGCGATCGGGCTGTACGCCGGCGGCATCACGCCTGGTCAATCGGGCGATTTTATCAAAGCCTGGTATTTGCGCGAGCGCGGGGTGCCGCTGGCGCCAGGTCTGTTGAGCGTTCTACTCGACCGCCTGTTCGATTTCGTGATCTGGGGCGTGATGGCGGTGCTGAGTCTGGCGGCGTTCATCGATGTGTTTCCCGCCGAAACGCGCGGCGTTGTGCAGCTGGCGACGATCGGTTTTGCGGCGGCGGTGCTGATCGCCACGCCAGGGCTGATGGCGCGCGCGCCGCGGGAGTGGGC
>DAOTWI010000322.1:0-4544 GCA_034436075.1 Roseiflexus sp. | reverse complement strand
CCATTTCGGCGCCGCCCAGGCGACCCGAGCAGCGGATGCGCACGCCCTGGGCGCCCAGGCGCATGGCGCGCTGTACCGCCTGCTTCATCGCGCGCTTGTAGCTGACACGCTTATTGATCTGCTCGGCAATGCTCTCGGCAACCAGTTGCGCATCCAGTTCCGGTTGGTGGATCTCCTGAATGTTCAGTTTGATCTTTTTCCCGGTGCGTTTTTCCAATGTGCTCTTCAGTTGATCAACATTGGTGCCGCGCTTGCCGATCACGATCCCCGGCTTGGCGGTGTAAACCGTCACTTCGATCTTATTCGCTGAACGCTCGATCTCGATGCGCGAGACGCCAGCGTTGGCCAACTCCTTGGCGATCAATTTGCGCAACTCCAGATCCTCGTGGAGTTGCTGGGTGTACATATCCCGCTCGGCAAACCACGTCGACTGCCAGGTCTTAATGTAGCCGAGGCGGAAGCCGATCGGATGAACTTTGCGTCCCAAGAGTGCCTCCTCCTGGCAGTTAATAGCCCGCTTCGTCGTCAACGATCACCGTAATATGGGTCGTTGGCTTGCGGATCTGGTTTGCCATCCCGCGCGCGCGCGGCATGAACCGCTTGAGCACCGGCCCCTGGTCGGCGTAGATGTACTTAATGACCAGGGAGCTCCGGTCCATTTCGAAATTGTGTTCCGCGTTTGCCGCGGCCGACTTGATCGTGCGGGCCACCTCGCGGGCCGCCTTCTGCGGCATATAGTCCAGGGTTGCCAGGGCCTTGTCCACCGGCATCCCTCGCACCACATCCATGACCAGGCGAACCTTCAACGGCGAGATGCGCACGTAGCGAGTAACTGCTTTGACTTCCATAGTTGTACTCGTTGGCGCCCCTTCAAACGCGACGCGCGACAAACCTGACCATTGTACCACATATCACGATGCACGCGCAGACGCCCGAAATGGGGCCAGTGTGTCGCATGGACATCACTTCATCTTGCCGCGCTTATCGGCCTTCTTACCGCCATGGCCGCGGAAGAGCCGGGTCGGGGCAAACTCGCCGAGTTTGTGACCGACCATGTTTTCCGTAATGTACACCGGTACGTGGCGCCGGCCATCGTGTACCGCAATGGTATGGCCGATCATCTGCGGGAAGATGGTCGAGTCGCGCGACCAGGTGCGCAGCACGCGCTTTTCGTTGGTGCGGTTCATGGTCTCGACGCGCTCGAGCAGCTTGATATCCACGTACGGTCCCTTCTTCGACGAACGGGACATATTTATGCAGCCTCCTTCATGCTTTGACTCAGTGAGCAAGGGCCAGGAAGGCAGATTGCCCCACTTCCCCACCCCCTGCCGGAAGGGAGGGAGAGAGGGCCGTGCCCTCGCAGACCCACTCCTCCGGCGGGAGGCGGAGGGGCAATACCCCTCCGAGCACCTCCGCTGCTAGGGCTTGCGCCGGCGGATAATAAAGCGATCGGAACGCTTGTTGTTCCGGGTCCTCACTCCGCGGGCCGGCTTGCCCCATTTGGTCTTGGGCGTGCTCATGCCGATCGGCGCGCGGCCCTCGCCACCGCCGTGGGGATGGTCGCGCGGGTTCATCGCCGCGCCGCGCACTTCGGGCCGCCGTCCGAGCCAGCGTTTGCGCCCGGCTTTCCCCAGGCGAACATTCTGGTGATCCAGGTTGCCGACCTGCCCAATCGTCGCCAGGCACTCGATGAACACGCGGCGCACCTCGCCTGATGGCATGCGCAGGGTGGCATAGTTGCCCTCTTTTGCCATCAACTGAGCGGCTGATCCCGCGCTGCGCACCATCACGCCGCCGCGCCCTTTTTCGAGTTCGATGTTGTGCACCTGCGTACCGAGCGGTATCTGGCGCAGCGGCAGCGCATTCCCCACCCGAATATCGGCGTCGGGCCCGCTCATCACGGTATCGCCGACGTTCAAGCCGAGCGGCGCCAGAATGTAGCGCTTCTCGCCATCGACATAGTGGAGCAGCGCGATACGCGCCGACCGGTTCGGGTCGTACTCGATCGCCGCCACTTTCGCCGGGATGCCGATCTTATTGCGCTTGAAGTCGATCTTGCGATAGTGACGCTTATGCCCGCCGCCGCGATGGCGCACCGTAATGCGCCCATACATATTGCGACCGGCTTTCTTGCGCAGCGGCTCGAGCAGTGATCGCTCCGGCTCCTTCTTGGTGATCTCCTCGAAGGTCGAAACCGACATATTGCGGCGACCTGCCGAGGTTGGCTTGTACTTTCTGACAGGCATCGGTTATGCTCCCTCAAACAGGTCGATGCGGTCGCCTTCCGCCAGGGTGACAATCGCCTTTTTCCAATCAGGCGTATAGCCGTACTGGCGTCCGCGGCGGCGCAATTTTCCGCGCACATTCATGGTATGGACGGCAGTCACCCGCACATTGAAAATCTCCTCGATCGCGCGTTTGATCTGCGGTTTGGTGGCGTTGCGATCAACCTCGAACGAATACTTGTTAAACTGCATCAGGTTGGTATTCTTCTCGGTAATCAGCGGCCGAATGATGATCTGATGCGCATTCATCACGCCCCCTCCTCGTTTGCATCCGCCGCAGCAACGGCGCGCCCCGGCTGGTCGAGATACCCCTGCGCGACGTCAACGGCTGCTTTCAGCATCACAATATGATCGTGGGTGAGCAGGTCGATGACATTCAGGTAGTGCGCCAGCAGGGTTTTGACATTCGGCAGATTATTCGCCGAGCGACGCACCTGTTCATCCTTCTGGTCGAGGACGATCAGCGTCTTGCCGGTCAGGTTCAGCGCCTTGAGCACCGCGATCATGTCCTTCGTGCGCGGTTGCTCGAACGTCAACCGGTCCAGGAAGATAATCGCGTCATCGCGGCGCCGCGCCGAGAGCGCCGAGCGCACCGCCAGGCGCCGCATCTTGCGCGGCATGTCCTTGGTGTAGGAGCGCGGATGGGGACCGTGCGCGATGCCGCCGCCCTTGCGATGCGGCGCGCGAATCGACCCCTGGCGCGCGCGACCGGTGCCTTTCTGGCGGTAGAGTTTGCGCGTGCTTCCCTCGACTTCGCCGCGACCGAGCGTATTGTGCGTGCCGAGGCGCGCATTGGCGCGCTGGCGCTCCATCGCCTGGTGCATGACCGGCACGTTCGGTTCGATGCCGAAGACATAATCCGATATCTGGATAACGCCGACTTCTTCGCCGGACTGGTTGTACAACCTGGCTTCCATGACACTTCCTCAACGTATCTGCACTTTGCTGACGCGCTCAGAACATCGCGCCTACGCGCCTTTGATCGCCCGGCGAACCATCACCAGACCATTGTTGGCGCCCGGAATCGAGCCGCGCACGAGCAGCAAATTGCGCTCTGGAACGACATCGACGACGGTCAGGTTTTGCACCGTCACCCGCTGATTGCCCATCCGTCCAGCCATGCGCGTGTTTTTCCACAGGTGACCTGGATCGGTGCCAGCGCCGATTGAACCAGGCGCGCGCAGGCGGTCGCTCTGACCGTGTGTGCGCGGACCGCCGCCGAAGCCGTGGCGCTTCACCACGCCCTGAAACCCGCGCCCTTTCGATGTGCCGATGACATCGACACGCTGGCCCGGCTTGAACATCTCGACCGTCAACACGTCGCCAACCTGATGATCGGCGACATTGTCGGCGCGAAACTCGCGCAGGTGGCGCAACAACTTCCCTGCGCCGCGCAGGTGCCCCTGCTCGGGCTTCGTCAGGCTTTTTGCCCGGACTTCCTGATACCCGATCTGCACGGCTTCATAGCCGTCCCGCTCTTTGGTGCGGATCTGTGTGACGACACAGGGACCCACTTCAATGATGGTCACCGGAATGACCTGACCGGTCGGATCAAAGACCTGGGTCATGCCGATTTTGCGTCCAAGCAACCCTTCGATCACAATTGCACCTCCGCAGCATGCGTGTTCATCTGCACCGCAGCGGCTGCTGTTCTCAGCATTACAGCTTGATCTCGATATCCACACCCGCCGGCAGATTGAGTTTCATCAGCGCATTGATCGTCTGCTGGCTTGGGTCGAGCACATCGATCAGGCGCTTGTGGGTGCGAATCTCAAACTGTTCCTGCGAGTCTTTGTCAATAAATGGCGAACGAATGACGCTATACTTTTCGATTTTGGTTGGCAACGGCACCGGGCCCGCAACCAGCGCCCCGGTGCGTTCTGCGGCTTCGACGATCTGCCGCGCCGACTGGTCGAGAATCTTATGGTCGTATGCCTTGAGCCGGATGCGAACCTTTTGTTTCGCCATATACGCCTCGTGGTTAGGGGTTGGGGGTTAGGGGTTAGGGGTTAGGGGTTGGAGGGGTGAGGGGCGACCGTCTGATACATCGCCCCGTGATCCGCACCCTGCGATCTCCAACCCGCTAACCATTCCCCATTCCCCATTCCCCATACTAATCGACAATCGCCGAGACGACGCCTGCGCCAACGGTGCGCCCGCCTTCGCGGATGGCGAAGCGCAACCCTTCCTCGATCGCCACCGGCACGATCAACTCCACGATCATCTCGATGTTGTCGCCCGGCATCACCATCTCCACCC
>DAOTWI010000321.1:0-5837 GCA_034436075.1 Roseiflexus sp. | reverse complement strand
ATGCCAGAGGCGTATCAAAGGCGCTGGCGCCACGCGCTCATCACGCCCATTGCCTGCTGCTCGCCCTTCGGCGATGACCGTCACATCCCCCGGTCATCTACACCTGCCTTTGCCGCCCGCCACCGCCAGGTGACTGATGATGACCGTCACCTCCGCCTGCCGCCCCAACCCCTGTGCTATAATACTACTGGATCCGCTGAACGCCTGGCGTCGCTCGCTCTCCCTCTTCCCGTACCAGGAGGACATTGTCAGTCATGTGGCTCTTCGACACCCTGCGCGGTCAGAAAGCCGAGTTGCTCATCCCGCGCGATCGTCCGCTCACGTTGTACGTGTGCGGCGTCACTCCCTACGACACAACGCATGTTGGTCATGCCCATACATTTCTGATCTTCGATGTACTGATACGTTACATTCGTCACTGCGGCGGCGCAGTGCGCTACTGCCAGAATACCACTGATGTCGATGACCCATTGTTTGAACGCGCCGCGCGCGACGGCATTCCCTGGGATGAGTTGGCGCGTCGCGAAACCGAGCAGTTCGTCAAAGATTGCCGGGCGCTCAATCTGATCCCGCCCGACTTCTTTCCGAAAGCATCGGAAGAGATCGCCGCGATGATTCCGATTATCGCGCGGCTGATTGAATTGGGACATGCCTATGCGCGCAACGGCAACGTCTATTTCGATGTTTCGACCGAACCGACCTACGGCGCGATGGCGCGGGTGGATGGGTACGAGGAACTGCTGGCGCTGGCAAACGAACGCGGCAACAACCCGAACGACCCGCTCAAGGACGATCCGCTTGACTTCGTCCTCTGGCAGCGCAGCCGCCCTGGCGAACCGACCTGGCACAGTCCCTGGGGAGCAGGCCGCCCCGGCTGGCATATCGAATGCACCGCGATGGCTACCCGCTACCTCGGTCCGCAACTCGACATTCACGGCGGCGGGCGCGACCTGATCTTCCCGCACCATCCGTCCGAGATTGTGCAGACCGAACCGTACACTGGCAAACGCCCTTTCGTGCACTTCTGGGTGCATGGCGGGCTGGCGTGGCTCGATGGTCAGAAGATGAGCAAGTCGCTTGGCAATCTGGTGTTCATCAAAGACGCGCTCACCCGGCACAGCGCCGATGCGTTGCGCTGGTACCTGCTCTCCTTCCCCTACCGTGACGATTTTGAATACGTCCGGTCCGACGTTCCGCTGGCGGAGCAGCAGGTCGAACGGCTCAAAGCGGCGCTTGCAGCGCAGGGCGATCCCAACGGTGATTCGTTCAGCCCGGAACCATTCTATCAGACTTACTTTGCTGCGCTCGACGATGACCTGGATACGCCAACGGCGCTGGCGCAGATCAGCGCGCTCAGCGCCGCCATCCTGGAAGCGGCGTCATCCGGCTACAACGTTGCTGGCGCGCAATCTGCATTGCGCGAGATGGCGCACGTCTTCGGCTTCTGGGCAGCGGCATAAACAGAGGAGAGCAGCGTGTCCAGTCCATATGCCCCCAACAGCGATGAATTGTCGGAATTGCTGCGTATTGGCGCCATCAAACTGGAGCGCACGGCAGGCATCCCCACCTGGGAAGCGCAGCCCGGTTCACGTCACCAGATGATCATCGACAAAATCCGTGCGTCGATCGCGCCGCTGGCTGATGAGAGCAGCGCATGCGCGTGCTACCACCTCGCCGACGTGGCAATCCGCTTTCCTGACGGTTCGCTCAAGCGTCCAGACATTGCCATTTTTTGCGAACCGCCGCCAGTCCAGGATACGGCGCTGACGGTCTTACCCGTCGCCGTGATCGAGGTGATCAGTCTGGGGTACGAATACAAAGACGTTGTTCTTAATCCGCCATTCTATCTGGGGCACGGGTTGCGCGACGTTGTCATCGTCGATCCATATGCGCAGCGGGTCACGCATTACACGCCGACCGGCGCATCCACCCGTCCTGCTCCGGCGACGCTCCACCTTGAATGTGGCTGTTGCTGCACCATTCCATGACAGACACGCAACTGCCAGCGAGGTGGTTCGCAGTGGAGGGCGCGGCCGCGATCATAGCGCCCTCCACCCGGCGGTTCAGCGGCAGGCTGTCGCCAGACAAGGCATGTCTGAACCACGTTTGTCCGCCGCGCCGTCCGATCAACGGTATTACTTGATCTCGACCGAAGCGCCCGCCTCGACCAGTTTCGCCTTTGCCGCTTCCGCCTCTTCCTTGCTGACGCCTTCCTTCACCGGCTTGGGCGCACCCTCGACCAGGTCCTTGGCTTCCTTCAGACCCAGGTTCGTCAGTTCGCGCACTGCCTTGATGACCTGAATCTTGTTCGGACCGATAGCGGACAAGATAACGTCGAACTCGGTCTTCTCCTCGACGGGAGGCGGAGCGGCAGCGGCGCCATCACCCGCAGCGGGTGCAGCGGCAGCGGGCATCACCATACCGCCCATCGGCATCACTGGCGCAGCGGCGGTGACGCCCCAGCGCGACTCCAGTTCCTTCTTCAGTTCCACCAACTCGAGGACGTTCAGCGCCTCGATGCTTGCAATGACTGCCTCGACTTTTTCGCTTGCCATAGGTTTGGTTTCTCCTTATTCCTTATGGATAACAGAAAGCGTCTCTCCGGGTGTGCCATCTTCCTGCAATCATTGCAGGAAGATAGACGTTACGATGTGGACGATGGCTGCAACTGATCGACGCGCGCCTGAAGCGCATAGAGAATGCTCTTCGATGTAGCGTCGAGCAGATTGACGATATCATTGACCGGCGCAGCGATGATGCCTGCCAGCCCGGTGACTGGCGCTGCCAGTCCGCCGAGCACCTGTGCACGCACTTCCTCTTTCGTCGGCAGACTGGCGACGGTATCGAGCACATTCTCCTTAAGGAGCGTTGTGCCGAGCAACCCGCCGCGGACCGTAATTTTCTTGGGACCGCGGTTGAACTCATTGATCGCCTTGACGAACTTTGGCACGTCGTCATACGCAAACGCCAGAGCCGTTGGTCCTGCAAGCAGCGGCTCAATCGCCTCGTGACCCGTCTCGCGCGCGGCGATCAGCGTCAGCGTATTCTTTGCCACCACGAACTCTGCACCGCTTTCGCGCAATTTCTTGCGCAGGTCGGTCATATCGGCAACCGACAGTCCTCGATAGTCGGCAACGACAGTCACCTGCATGCGTTCGAGGCGCTCTTTCAGATCGGCGACGGTCTCAATCTTGCGCTGGGTTGGCACTGATGTCACCTCCTTTCAGCCATAAAAAACGCGGGTTGCCGCACACACACGCAGCAACCCGCGAACACGCATCGCGTCGGATCGGGAAGCTGCCTCGGCGGGCGGCACATGGCCATTAAGCACACGCACCCGCTGTCTGCGGCGCTCTCACTCTTCACATGTGCGCCGAAGCGAGTTCGGCGGGATGATGGACGATAGAATCTCCCTGTTACATTGCGCTGGTTGGCGGGTGCGGGCTTCGACAGAATCAGCCTGCACCCGCCAACTCCTGTACGAAGTTCTGTCAGGCTGCCGGTTTCATTGCCTGCACTGCCGACGGATCGACCCGAATACCAGGACTCATCGTACTGGTAAAGGTCACACTCCTGATATACGTTCCTTTTGCAGCAGCTGGACGTGCAGCTTTCACCGCCTCCATCAGCGCCGCGATATTCTCATAGATCTGCTGCTCGTTGAAACTCAGTTTACCGACTGCCACGTGCAGCAGACCAGTTTTGTCGTTGCGAAACTCAACGCGCCCGCCGCGCACCTCGCGGATCGTGCGCGGCAGATCTTCGGGTTGCACCACCGTTCCACTCTTGGGGTTGGGCATCAACCCGCGCGGACCGAGTTTCCGCCCGATACGCCCGACCTTCCCCATCATATCGGGGGTTGCAATGGCGATATCGAAATCGAAAAAGTTCTCCTTATCGATCCGCGCGATCAGGTCATCGGCGCCGACGAAATCAGCGCCCGCCTCACGCGCGGCCTGCGCCGCCTCACCCTGCGCGAACACCAGCACCCGAACCAGTTTGCCGGTGCCATGCGGCAGAGAAACCGTGGTTCGGATCGTCTGATCGGCGTGGCGCGGATCGATGCCGAGCCGCAGATGCACCTCAACCGTCGGGTCGAATGTGGTGAACGACGTTTCCTTCAGCAGTTTGATCGCTTCTTCCGGCGTATAGAGATGTTGCCGGTCGATCTTCTTCAGCGCCTCGAGATACTTTTTGCCGTGTCGGCGTGGCATAGCATACACTCCTTGTGGTGCAAACGGGGGGCGACCCCTCCCACACGTCAGCGACTACTCGACGATTCTAATCCCCATACTGCGCGCCGTGCCAGCGATGATCTTTTCGGCGGCTTCGATGCTATTGGCATTCAGATCCGCCATTTTCTGCTCGGCAACCTGCCGCAGTTGTTTTGCCGTAATCGTTCCGGCGATCTTCCGGTTGGGCGTACCAGAACCCTTTTCGACGCCAGCCGCCTTGCGCAGCAAATCGGCGGCCGGCGGCGTTTTCAGCGCAATAACGAACGAGCGATCCGAATAGATCGTCACCTCGACCGGAACGATGCTTCCCGCCTGTGACGCAGTTTTCTCGTTATATTCCTTGACAAACGCCATGATATTGATGCCGTAACCGCCTAACGCCGGACCGACCGGCGGCGCTGGCGTCGCCTTGCCAGCGGGCAGTTGCAGCTTCACGACCCCGGTAACCTTTTTGGCCACAGAGCGCTCCTTCGCACAACTATTCAACCAGGCGCGTCACCTGGAGGAAGTCCAGTTCCACCGGCGCTTCGCGCCCAAAGAACGAGACCAGCACCCGCACCCGACCACGCTCGTGGTCGATGGCGTCCACGATCCCCTCGAAGTCGGTGAACGGACCGTCCGTAATCTTGACCGCCTGACCAACCTGATAACTCACCTTCACCTTGGGCGCTTCCTGTTCCATCTGCTTCAGGATCGCCTTCACCTCGTCTTCCTCAAGCGGCGTCGGCTTGTTTCCGTGCCCGACGAAACTGGTCACGCCCGGCGTATTCCGAACGACATACCAGGAATTATCGTTCATCTTCATCTGCACCAGCACATATCCAGGAAACACTTTTTTCTGAACCGTGCGGCGCTGACCATTTTTGATTTCAATTTCTTCTTCGGTCGGCACGATCACATTGAAAATCTGATCGCGCATCTCCATCGTCTCAATGCGATGGAGCAGATTCTGCTTGACTTTGTTCTCGTAGCCGGAGTAGGTATGGATCACATACCAGCGACGATCGTCGTCACGAATATCCGACTCGACTTGAACGTCCTGTTCTTGTTTCTCTTCAGCCATGGCTTTCCTCGTCTCCGAAGGCGCTACAGCGTCGCAACCGCATTCTGCAGCAGAAGCAGCAGCCATGAGAAGAGGGCGTCCGCTGCAAATAGAATAGCGCTCATCACTGCTGAAAGCAGAATAACAACAACCGTCAGACGGATTGTTTCTTCGCGGGTGGGCCAGACGACCTTGCGCATCTCTGCACGCGACTCGCGCAGTGGTTGCACAATGGCGTTCTGAAACGCGCGCGCCAGTGCATTTTGCGATTCTTTATCTTTATCTTTGACAACCGTCATTCTGGGTTATGCTTTCTACCAGCAGACGCACACTGCTGATACATAAATCAGGCGTCTACCAGGGCCCGGCAGGAACGCAGGCCGCAGCAGACGCCTGGATTGCATCACGCATCGTCTAATCGACAATCGCCGAGACGACGCCCGCGCCGACGGTGCGCCCGCCCTCGCGGATGGCGAAGCGCAACCCCTCCTCGATCGCCACCGGCACGATCAACTCCACGATCATCTCGATGTTGTCGCCCGGCATCACCATCTCCACCC
>DAOTWI010000320.1:0-1958 GCA_034436075.1 Roseiflexus sp. | reverse complement strand
GGTGCAACGGCGCTACCTTCTACCTTCGCACCTGTAACCGTCCCACGCGCAACGTGCAACGTGTTAACCTCTCGCCTCTCACCTCTCACCTCAATGATGATATAATACCACTCTCAAACCGCTCCCTGATCTGGAGTCGTGGACATCATGCCCATGTGGTCCCGCTGGCGCACCCGACGTTCTCAGCCAGCAGACATCCATAAACAGAATGTACGGAGCGTCCTGATCGATGGCATTGGCGTTGGCATTGTCACTGGCGTCTCGACTTTCCTTGGCGTCTTTCTGACCCGCCTCGGCGCTTCTCCCTTCCTCGTCGGGCTGCTGACATCGCTTCCCGCTCTCACCGGCATGATCCTGGCGATCCCGCTCGGACGCTTCCTCGAACGGCAGCGCAATATGGCGCCGTGGTATTCCTGGCCCCGCGCAATGGTGCAGGGATCGTTCATGCTGATGGGGTTGACGCCCTTCTTCCTGAGCCAGGACATAACCGCCTATGCAATTGTCGTGATCTGGGCGCTGGTCACGATTCCACAGGCGATTGTCAATATCACGTTTACGGTGGTTATGGGCGCCGTGGCAGGACCACGCCAGCGCCAGTACCTGATGAGCCGGCGCTGGTCGATCCTCGGCGCCACGACGGCGATCACAGTGGCGGTGATCGGCGCATTTCTCGACAACGTCGCGTTTCCGCTGAATTACCAGATCGTCTTCATCGCTTCATTTGTGGGCGGAGTACTGAGTTTCCTCTTTTCGCGCCGCCTGACCATCCCCGACAATCCGCCGCCAAAGGAAGAGGTTGCCCGGCAATCGCTGGGCGCGTACCTCGCCGAGATGCTGTCGGTTCTGCGCGAACCAACGCCATTCAGTCGGTTTGTTATCAGCGCATTTGTATTCAACCTGGGCATGATGATGGCGCTGCCGCTCTTCCCGCTCTACTGGGTGCGCCAACTCAACGCTTCGGACTTCTGGATCGGACTGATCAACACCACCAACAACGGCGTACTGCTCGTCGCCTACTTCCTCTGGACGGCGCTTACCCGGCGCAAGGGGAATGTGCTGGTGCTGCGCATCTGCACATTGGGGCTGGTGCTCTATCCGTTGCTGACGGCGCTGACGCCGCGGGTCGAGCCGCTGGTCTTCTACGCGGCGCTGGCTGGCATCTTCGGCGCCGGGTTGAACCTGGTGCTGTTCGACATTTCGCTTGCCACAGCGCCGCCGGAACGAACGGCATCGTACATCGCGCTCTACCAGCTGACGACATACATCGCAACGCTGGTCGCGCCGCTGGTCGGCACGCTGCTGGCGGATCTCTTCGGCTATACGCCGGCGCTGCTGACCGGCGCGGCGCTCCGTTTTGCCGGCGCGATCCTCTTCATCTGGTTAGGGGTCGGCGTCACAACCGAACGCCCCCGCGCCGTGCAGGTGACCTAGCGATGGCAGAGCAGCGTGTTATCACGGTTGACGGCGTGACCCTCACGGTCGTCATTGAACGCAAGGCGGTTAAGAACATCAATGCCCGCCTGCGCGATACCACGCTTTCTATCAGCGCCCCTCACGCAGTTGATGGCGCTGCGCTCGATGAAGCAATCACCGCCCTGGCGCACCGCCTGATCCAGCGCATCCACAAGCGACAGGTCAATCACAAGGAAGACGCACTGGCGCTGGTGCGTCAGATCGCTGCTCGCTTCCCCAACCCGCCGGAGATCGCCCGCGCCGAATTCACGCTGACCGAAGCGCGCTGGGGGAGTTACAGCGCTGCGACACGCACTGTGCGCCTGAACGCCGTTCTGCTGCGCATGCCGCGCTGGGTGCTCGAAGCAGTCGTTGCCCACGAGATTGCACACGCCATCCATCCCAACCATTCGCCCGCATTCTGGCGCCTGCTGCGGCGCGTCTGCCCCGACACTGATCGGGCACAGGCGTTCCTCAATGCCGTGACATGGATGGAGCGCACCTGG
>DAOTWI010000319.1:0-3116 GCA_034436075.1 Roseiflexus sp. | reverse complement strand
ACGCTGGTCACGCTGCTGCTGCGCGAGATTGCCAGCCGCGAGGGAAAGGAACGCCTCGATGCGCTGCTCGAAGCGGTCGGGCGCCGCCTTGCGGAGGAGTATCGCGGGCAGGTGAGCGGCGATGATGTGGAGGAGCGCCTGGCGCGCCTGCGCGTCACGCTCGAAGCGCGCGGCATTCCGGTCGAAGTGACGCCGGAGGGCGCTTTGCAGGTGTTTTCCTGCCCATACCACGATGTGGCGCAGGAGCATGCCGGGGTGTGCACCATGGAGCGCCGCATGCTTGAACAGGTGCTCGGCGAGCGGGTGGAACTCGAAGGCACTATCCGCGAAGGGCGTCGCAGTTGTCATTTCCAGATTGCGCGGTCTTCGGACTAGCGCCGTGCATTGTGGTCATTCAACCGTTTGTGTATGAGTACAGGAGTTCCTGCATTGAACAGCGATCTGGTCATCAAGGATTTGCGCGTCAGCGTCGAGGACAAAGAAATCCTCAAGGGGGTCAATCTGACGGTCAAAGCCGGTACGATCCACGCCATCATGGGACCGAACGGCAGCGGCAAGAGTACGCTGGCGTACACGCTGATGGGGCATCCCGGCTACACGGTCACCGGCGGCGAGGTCTGGTACCGTGACCATAACATTCTCGAACTCGAGCCGGACGAGCGCTCGAAATTGGGGCTTTTCCTCGCCTTTCAGTATCCGGTCGCCATTCCGGGGGTGACGGTGGCGAACTTCCTGCGCGCGGCGATCAATGCGCATCGCGCCGAGGAGGGGAAGGACCCGAAGGAAACCGCCATTCCGATGGCGCAGTTCCGCAAGCAGTTGCGCGAGCAGATGGCGGCGCTCGGCATCGACGAGAGTTTCGCCCGTCGCTATCTGAACGAGGGGTTCTCCGGCGGCGAGAAGAAGCGCATCGAGATCCTGCAGATGGCGATGCTGGAACCGAGCATGGCGATTATGGACGAGACCGATTCGGGGCTCGACATCGATGCGCTGAAGATCGTTGCGCAGGGCGTGAATACCCTCTATGGGCAGCATCCAGAGATGGGGGTGCTGGTCATTACCCACTACCAGCGCCTGCTGAACTATATCAAGCCGCACTTTGTGTCGGTGCTCATGGACGGCCGGATTGTGCGTGATGGCGGACCCGAACTGGCGCTCGAACTCGAAGAGAAGGGGTACGACTTCCTCCGCGAGGAGGTCGCAAGCGCGTGACTATGAAGACGTTTCCTTCGCTTGGCGACATCAGTGACGCCCTGGTGATCGAAACCTCGCGGGCTGCGGGTGAGCCGGAGTGGCTCACAGAGCAGCGCGCCGCAGCCTGGCGCTTCTTTGCCGAGGCGGAACCGCCCTTCTGGCGTCGCACCGATTTGTCGAAGTTCAAGCCGGAACAGGTGATCGCTGCTGCTGATGCCGCAGCAACCAGCCTCTATCAGGAAGAAGACCTGGCGGAGCAGGGAGTGGCGTTTACCACGCTGGCGCAGGCGCTCCATGCGCACGAGGCGCTTATCCGGCGGCATCTCGGCGCTGCCATCGAGCCGACGCGCCACAAGTTCCTGGCGCTCAATGCGGCGCTCTGGCAGGACGGCGTCTTCCTCTATGTGCCGAAGAACGTCAGCATCGAATTGCCGCTGACGGCAGTTTTCTCGATGCCGATCCCCGGCGGGGCGATTATGCCGCGCAATCTGATCATCCTCGACGATGGCGCCAGTGTGACGTTCGTGGAGGAGTATCACTCGGTCGCGGCGTCCGACCAGGCGTTCGCAGCGCCGGTCACCGAGATGTTTCTGGGGAACGACTCGACGCTGCGCTTTATTGCAGTGCAGACGTGGGGCGAGGATGTGTACCACATCGGCGCGCAGAAGGCGCGCGTCGGGCGCGGGGCGGCGATTGAGTGGGCCGCCGTGAACCTGGGCGCGCGCGTTCAGCATATCGAGGCGGAAACGTCTCTCGAAGGGGATGGTTCGCGCGTCGAGTGGGTGGCAGCCACGTTCGCCGGCGATCATCAGAATCTGCTGACGGCGCCCTGGCTTCGCCATATCGGCGCGAAAACCGAAGCGCACATGGACTTCAAGACTGTCGTGAAGGATCAGAGTTATACGACCTTCGACGGGATGATCAAGATCGAGCATCAGAGCCGCGCAACCGTCTCGCGCCTCGAGGAGCATGCGCTGCACCTGTCGCCAAAGGCGCGCAGCGACTCGATCCCCGGCTTGATGATCGATACCAACGACGTCGCCAGGGCGGGGCACGCTTCGACCAGCGGCGAGGTGGATGAGGAGCAGTTGTTCTATATGCGTTCGCGCGGCATTCCGCGTGATGAAGCCATCCGCCTGATCGTGATGGGGTTCTTTGAGCCGGTGCTCGACCGCATTCCCAACGATGCGCTGCGCCAGCGCATCGCCGAGATGATCGAGGCGAAGATTTGATGTCTGCGGGCGTGGAACGGCGGTTCGCACACGGCGCGCCGCTCCCGCCCTCGTCTATGCAGGTGTGCCAATGACAGCCAGCGCCACTCTGAGCCTGTTCGATATCGTCGCACTGCGGCGCGAGTTCCCGATCCTCCATCAGTCGGTGAACGGCAAGACGCTGGCGTTTCTCGATAGCGCCGCGTCGTCGCAGAAGCCGCGCCGTGTGATCGATTGCCTGGAGGATTATTACCGGCGCTACAACGCCAATGTGCATCGCGGCATCTATCGCCTGAGCGAAGAGGCGACGTTCGCCTTCGAGCGGGCGCGCGGCAAGGTGGCGCGCTTCATCAACGCTCGCAGCCAGCGCGAGATCGTCTTCGTGCGCAACACGACCGAGGCGATCAACCTGGTGGCGCGCAGCTGGGGCGACGCCAACCTGCGCGAAGGGGATCGCATCCTGCTGAGCATCATGGAGCATCACTCGAACCTGGTGCCCTGGCAGATGCTGGCGCAGCGCACCGGCGCGAAACTGGAGTTCCTGCCGATCGATGGCGAGGGGCGCCTGGCGCTCGACCATCTGGACGCGCAACTCGCAGGGGTGCGCCTGGTGGCGATTACGCAGCAGTCGAATGTGCTGGGGACGATCAATCCGGTGGCGGAGATCGCGCGACGCGCGCACGCCGCCGGCGCCGTCGTGCTGGTGGACGG
>DAOTWI010000318.1:0-6681 GCA_034436075.1 Roseiflexus sp. | reverse complement strand
ATGGGCGCGATCAGGGCAATCGCGCGCCGCTGGCGGTGCGTGGCGCGTACCTCCACGGCGGCAGCTACGAGTTGCCGATTGCCTCGGCGCAGGTCAAAAGCGCCTTGCTCCTGGCAGCGTTGTTCGGCGACGGAACGCTCACGCTGACCGGGCGCACCGACGGGCGCGACCACACCGAACGGATGCTGGCAGCAATGGGAGCGACGCTTCACATTGACGGACCAACCATTCGCCTGACGCCGCCGGATCGTCCTGATGCGCTACAACCATTGTCGTTGCGGGTTCCCGGCGATCCATCGTCGGCGGCGTTCTGGTGGGTGGCAGCCGCGATCCATCCCGACGCCGAGGTGACCACGACAGGAGTCTGCCTGAACCCGACGCGCACTGGCGCGCTCGACGCGCTCCGCGCCATGGGTGCGCAGATCGAGGTTGCGAATCAGCGCATCGAAGGCGGCGAACCGGTGGGGGATGTGACCGTGCGCTCGTCACACCTGCGCGGCATAGTGATCGAAGGGGCGCTCATTCCGCGCCTGATCGATGAACTGCCGGTTCTGGCGCTCGCCGCCGCCTGCGCTGAGGGCGAAACGATCATCCGCGACGCGCAGGAACTGCGTGTCAAAGAAACCGACCGCATCGCCACGGTTGCCGCTGGTCTGACGGCGCTCGGCGCTTCGGTGGAGCCGACAGAAGACGGCATGATCATCGCTGGCGGCGGCAACCTGCGCGGCGCCACGCTCGACAGCCACGGCGACCATCGTCTGGCGATGACGTGGGCGATTGCCGGTTTCGTGGCAGCGGGCGAAACCGTGTTGCACGGCGCGGAAGCGGTGGATGTATCATACCCGGAGTTCTGGCATGTGTTGGAGCGGATATGTGAGTGAGGCGAGAGGTGCGAGGCAAGAGGTGCGAGGGGTTGCAGGGAGAGCCGTTGCACCGCAACGGTTGTCGGCGCGAGGGGTTGCAGGGAGAGCCGTTGCACCGCAACGGCTGTCGGCAAGAGGGAAGAGAGGTTGAAGGTTGCAGGTTGAAGGTGGGAAGGTGATCGTTGTCGCAGAGACGTTGCATTGCAACGTCTTTGCATTGCAACGTCTTTGCATTGCAACGTCTCTGCGACAACGTCTCTGCGACAACGTCTCTGCGGCAATGTCTCTGCGGCAACGTTCCAAAAGCATTCTTCGTGCTCCTTTGTGTCCTTCGCGGATCAAACAGATGAGAGGTTGCGTCTGACGCCCGTTTATACCCATTACATCGAAATCTACACGACCAGCCTGGTCATTGCCGGCGCCTATGATCTCGTCATCTACCGGCGGGTGAGCGACGCGATCAATGGCGAACAACGCCGCTACATCACGCTGCGTGAAGCGACGATTGCGCCGTTGGGTCATCCTCATACAACGCAACGCCTGCCGGGTTTGCTCTGCGATCGCTCAGAAGCCGTTCTCGTCGCAACCCTCTCCGAGTCCGCGCCGCCGCCCGATTACCCGCTCGAAGAGCAGCGCCGCGAAGTCGTGCCACTGACCGCCAGGTTCTTCACCACGGCGTTTGTCGTCCGGGGAACGTACTATGTGCGTCCGGGCTTGACGCTGGCTGAGGCGCTAGAGCGGAACACGGAGGATTTCCTGCCGCTCCGCAACGTTCACATTTTTCCCATCGCTGGCGGGTCGCCGATCATACGCGACTTCGCTGCGTTGGCGCATGCCAGAATCGTTGCGCTTTATCAGGCGGCGGGGGCGCCGGCGCCCCCGCCGCCAGCGCCTCCTGAACCGGCGCAACCTGTGCCTGTGTCGGTGGAAGAGGGAGAGTCGCAAGAACCAGGAACGCAGAACTGAGCACCTTCGGCTCTATACCGCCAGAAAATCTTGGACGACCGCCAGATACCGCTCAAACTGCTCGCGGCGAATGCTATGCCCGGCGCCAGGGATATGCGCGACCTGGAGGTGCGGGATGAAGTGCTGCAACGTTCTTGCGTTTTCTGGCGTCACCATCGCGCCTCGCGCTGGATCGCCGGTGATCAGGAGCGTCGGGCAGGTCACGCGCCGCAGAATGGTCTGCCAGTCAACCTCAGTCGGCGCGCTGCGGTTGATAACATTCAGGCTCAGGCGATGCTTGGCATCCGCCCACGGACCGAGCTCATCGTCGGACCACGTGGGTGTTGCGGCGCGCTGAGCGGCGATCAATTCGTCGCGCGTCTGGCGCTTCAACTGCAAAACCCAGGCGCGCATCCCCGCCCAACGATCCGCGTCGGCGGCAGCCGCGCTCAGGGCGGCGCTTTCCCACCATGGCGGCGGATCTTCCAGGAGCAGAGCGCCAACGAGGTCTGGACGGGTTCCCGCCAGTGTCAGCGCCGTCATTGCGCCCATTGAGTGTCCCAGAACGGGAGGACGGCTGAGACCAAGTGCAGTGATCACTCCTGCGAGATCATGTGCATGTTCGAGAGGACCATACCCGTGCTCCGGCGCATCGGAGCGACCATGCCCGCGCGCATCGACCATAATGACATCAAAGTGCGTCTCCAGCGCCTGCGCCACCGGCGTCCAGCATAAGCCGTCGTCAGAAAAGCCGTGCGCCAGAACGAGGGGCGGCTTCGCGCCGCCGGTGCGTGTGTAGTGGATCGTCAACCCGTTGACCTGAACATCACCAGTGTGCCAGGATTGCATCGTTGCTCCAATTGAGGTGCAGATGGCGACATCGCCGCGATACCAGGCAATGATGATACCATATGCGCGGCGCTCGATAGCATGCGAACAGATGTACTGAAAACGCTTGCCATCATTCACGCGAAAGTCTTGACGGTTCGCATGACGTTGCACGCATGGGTTTGCGCGCCAGTGTGGGAAAAAGTGTGGGATAATGTGGGATAATGTGGGATATGTTTGGGATAGCGAGTGTCAATTCGAGAGCAACCGTATGACATGGCGCCTGCGCCTTGCTCATTTGTACCCTGATCATATGAACATCTACGGCGACCGCGGCAATATCATCGCGTTGCAGCAGCGGTGTCGCTGGCGCGGGATTGCCTGCGAGATCGTTCCGGTCGGTCCTGGCGCGACGGTCGACTGGTCTGGCATCGACATTGCCTTCTTTGGCGGCGGGCAGGACAGTGGGCAGGCATTAATCGCAGAAGATTTCCTGGAGCGCCAGGGACCGGCGCTGCGCGCGGCAATCGACGATGGGTTGGTGATGCTGGCGATCTGCGGCGGGTATCAGTTGCTGGGACATTACTTCCTGATGCACACCGGGCAACGGCTGCCCGGCATTGGCGCGCTCGACGTGTACACCGTCGGCGGGAAGGAACGATTGATCGGCAACGTTGTGGTAGAAACGGATGCCGCCGTGTTTGGGAGGGCATTCCGGCTCGTCGGGTTCGAGAATCATTCCGGGCGGACGTATCTCGGCGCAGGCGTTCGTCCGCTTGGGCGCGCGCTCGTCGGGCGCGGCAACAACGGCGAGGATGGAACCGAAGGCGCTGTTTACCGCAACACGATTGGCTGCTACCTGCACGGCTCCTTGTTGCCGAAGAACCCGCAACTCGCCGATCACCTGATTGCAGCGGCGCTGCGGCGACGGTATGGCGCTGCGGCGCGCCTTGCGCCGCTCGATGACGCGCTCGAACTGCGCGCGCAGCAGACGATGGTTGAGCGGATGTTACAAGCGGGACGTTGAACTATTAGTTGTGCCGTCCATCGCCATTGAGCAACGCTCTGGCGCCATGGATTGCAGACGCAGTGCGCTGATTGCCATGCTGAACAAGGATGCTGAGCGCATCTTCGAGGCTGGCGAAGGTGCGAAACGCTCGCAGATCGACCCTCAGCATCGCTATTGTTTGCGCAACTTCAGCGCGCAGACCAACCAGCCATGACTCAGCGCCAAGCAATCGCACGGCTGCCGCAGTCTGCAAAAGCGCCTGCGTGGTAGATGTATCAAGCAGCGGAACGCCGGTGACATCGAAAATAACCACTTTCGCACGACGCTGATCGACCGCCTGGAGCGCAACCCTCGTCAGATCCTCCATCCGGCGCGTATCGAAGGCGCCGATCAGCGGCAGCACCAGCACGCCGGGCAGCACCGGCAGGGCTGGCGCACTCAAGGCGCGCACGGTTTCCTGCGACGCGCGCAACTCCGCAATCGTCTGCTGGAGCGAAGCAGTGCGTTCGGCAACCATCTGCTCGAGTGAGTCGCGCAGCGTTTCCAGTTCACGTTCGCGCTCGTGCGCCTGGCTGAGCGCCTCGCGCAGTGCGCCGCCGAAACGGTCGAGGAACAGGCTGATGACCGCGACAACGAGGGCGTATCCTGTGATGAAGGCAAAGGGTCCGGGATCGGGCGTGTGAATGCTCCCAAGCCATTGCGGCAGATGGACGGCCCCCAGCGTTATCAGCGTGACGCTGACAATCGCGGCGCTGCATGTGATCCAGAGCGCCCGCCGCCCCATGATCAGTCCAGCGAGCACGATCGGCGCTATCAGACCGGGTAGAGTATACTCGACGTGTTGCCGTCCGTATGCTGCCATCGCCAGGATGAGGACGATCACCAGGGTGACAATGATAATCGTTCCTGCCGCCTGGAGGGCGCCGTGTCGCAGCACTGCCAGTCCAACCAGCGCGCCGAGCAGAACCACGCTGTACAGCGCCAGGGAAACGGTCAGACTTTCGATGGTCAGATTGGCAGTCGGACTGAGTACTATCCCCATCACCGCGCCACTGATGATAAGAAACAGCATCGTCTGCAAAAGACGCGCCTGACGTTGCATAAGCGGCGAGTCATAGGGCAGGCGATTGAGCCACTGTTGGAAATTGGTGATCATAGTGCGTTACTGGTGCAGAAGATCGTGTTTGGTTGGTGCCGCTTGACACACTTCTTGTGGTACGAGTATACCAACCAAAGTCATGATCTTCTCGATCAAAATGCAAGCAATATTGCAATAATCCGAATTCCTTCACTCGTCACTCATCACTCATCACTCGCCACTCATTATTCGTCACTCGTTTGACGTTCCCGTTTCTGCGCGCTACCATGCAGTCGCTGCCACATCATCAAGAGGGAGCGAACCATGGTTCAAAAGTACGACTACGATGCCATCGTCGTCGGCGGCGGGCACAATGGCCTGGCGTGCGCCGGGTATCTGCAACGCGCCGGGTTGCGCACGCTGGTGCTCGAACGGCGCCCGATCGTTGGCGGCGCCGTCTGCACCGAAGAGGTGATCCCTGGCTACCGGATCGATGTCGGATCATCGGCGCACATTATGATCCACCTGACCCCCGTGGTCCGTGATCTTGAACTCGAACGCCACGGTCTCGAATACTGCGACATGGACCCGTATGCGTTCTATCCCGTTCCCGACGGCTCTGGCGCGATTGCGCTCTACCGCGATGTCGATACCACCTGCGAATCGATTGCGCGCGTGTCGCCGCGCGACGCTGAAGCGTACCGGCGTTTCATCGCTTTCTGGCGCCCGATCAATGAGGCGGTGTTCGAGACGTTCCTCAACCCGCCGACGGTGACCGGTCTGTTTGGTAGTATGATCAAGGCGCAATTGAGAACCGGACGGTGGGGCGGTTCGCTCGAAACGGTGCGTCGTCTATTCACATCGTATGGGCAACTGATCGTCGAGCAGTTTGAGAGCGAGCCAATGCGCGCATTCATGGCATGGCTTGGGGCGCAGTCGGGTCCGCCGCCGGACGAGATCGGCTCTGGCGACCATTTTGGCTGGTATGCGATGATGCACCTCAGCGGCGCCAAGCATCCAAAGGGGGGCAGCGGCATGCTGACGCAGGCAATGGCGCGCTCCCTGGTGGCGGCTGGCGGCGAGGTGCGCCTCGATGCGCCGGTGAAACGCATTCTGGTGCAGGGCGGACGGGTGCAGGGGGTTGAGTTGCAGAGCGGGGATCGCATCAGCGCGCCGCTGGTCGTGTCGAACGCCCACGTCGTCACCACCATGCTCGATCTGGTTGGCGCTGACCATCTGCCGCCGGGTCTGGCGGAGCGGGTGCGCAACATTCGCATTGGCAACGGATTTGGCATGACGGTGCGTTGCGCTGCTGAGGAGTTGCCCGACTACCCCGGCGCGCCATCGGGCGGCAAGCCGCACTGGAGCCACCACGGGTTGCAGATGCTCTGCCCGTCGTTGCAGTACCTGCGCAACGCCTTCGCTGATTATCAGCGCGGGTTGCCGTCACGTGAACCAGCGGTGATCAGCATGACCTTTTCCGCCATCGATCCGACCGTGGCGCCGGAAGGGAAGCATACGGTCTTTCTCTGGTCACAGTACTTCCCCTACGAACTCGCCGATGGGCGCCACTGGGACGATATCCGCGAAGAGGCGGCAGACAGCATTCTCGAAGTGCTCTACCGCCATGCGCCGAACATGCGCGGCAAGATCATCGACCGCTTCATTCAATCGCCGCTCGACATCGAGCGACGCCTGGGGCTGTTGCGCGGCAATGTGATGCACGTTGAAATGTCGTTCGACCAGATGTTCTTTTTTCGCCCGTTGCCGGAACTGGCGCAGTACCGCACACCGATCCGCGGGTTGTACCTCACCGGCGCGAGCACGCACCCTGGCGGCGGCGTCTTTGCGGCAAGCGGATACAACACCGCGCGCGTAGTCCTCGGCGATCAGCAGCGTGAACGGATGGTGTGGGCTGGCGTGGCGCTGGCTGCCGGGGGCGTCGGCTGGCTCGCAGC
>DAOTWI010000317.1:0-2984 GCA_034436075.1 Roseiflexus sp. | reverse complement strand
GCGACTGAAGTCGCGGGCTATGGAAAGCGAAGCCCGCCTTCGCGGGCTGGACGTGGCGATACCGGATTATTTTCTCAAAAATCATAAATGTGGATACACGTTGATCTTATCGCTCTTATAACAACACAATGGCGCACATCACCGGTCGGGCGACTGAACGATGCCAGGGGTGAAGCGCGCCGCCGATACTACACGTTCCAGAAGGACATTCGCCGTATGACCCTGGAAGAGTTACAACCCGACGCCGTGGTGCGCGGCATCCTGCCCGACGCAACGGTGACGGTCGTCGGGGTGCAGTGGCACGGTTCCGATGCGCTCACGCTGATCTACCGCGCGCCTGACGGTCGCATCGCTGATGAAATCCTCTTCCGCCACGATGAGGCGCGGCTCGCCATCGTCGCCGCCGGTCGTCCGTGGAGTTTCGACGGCGACGGCGCGCTCTATCGCCTGGTCGCCGAAGCGCGCCGCATTCGCCTGGCGCACCTCTTCGACCCGCTGCTGGCGGTGCATACGTCGCTCATCGAACCGCTGCCGCACCAGATTACTGCGGTGTACGAAGCGATGCTGCCGCGCCAGCCGCTGCGCTTCCTCCTCGCCGATGACCCCGGCGCGGGCAAGACGATTATGGCTGGTCTCCTGATCAAAGAACTCATCGCGCGCGGCGATGCCAAACGCTGCCTGATCGTCTGTCCAGGAAGCCTCGTCGAGCAATGGCAGGACGAACTTGCAACCCGCTTCCATCTGCCCTTCGACATTCTGACCAATGATGGACTCGAGTCGGCGCGCACCGGCAACTGGTTCCTCGAACATCCACTCGCAATTGCGCGCCTCGATAAACTGGCGCGCAACGACGATGTGCAACATAAACTATCCGCCCTCGATTGCCGCTGGGATCTGGTGGTGGTCGATGAGGCGCACAAAATGTCCGCTACCTTCTTCGGCGGCGAGGTGAAATACACCAAACGCTACCGGCTGGGACAGTTGCTCTCCGGTCTGACGCGCCATTTCCTGCTCATGACCGCAACCCCGCACAACGGCAAGGAGGAGGATTTCCAGTTGTTCCTGGCGTTGCTCGACGGCGACCGCTTCGAGGGGCGCTTCCGCGACGGCGTGCATCAGGCGGTTCGGCAGGCTCACCGCAGCGTCGATGTGTCCGACCTGATGCGGCGCATGGTCAAGGAGAAATTGCTGAAGTTCGACGGTCGTCCGCTCTTCCCGGAACGCATTGCCTACACCGTTCCGTACCGCCTCTCCGGCGCCGAGGCGCACCTGTACCGCGAGGTCACCGAGTATGTGCGCCAGGAATGGGGGCGCGCCGAGGCGCTCAACGACAACCGGCGCGCCGGAACCGTCGGATTTGCGCTGACCATCCTCCAGCGGCGGCTCGCCTCATCGCCGGAGGCGATCTATCAGTCGCTGCGCCGCCGCCGCGAGCGGCTGGAGCAGCGCCTGCGCGAAGAAGAACTGTTGCAGCGCGGCGCACCCCCCCATTCCCCCCCGCAGGGGGGTGGGGGGGGACGCTTGACGCCGATGAGATTGAGGAGCTTGAGAACGCGCCCGACGCCGAGGCGACGCAGGTGGAAGAAGAGGTGCTCGACAATGCCACTGCCGCCGCGACCGTCGCCGAACTGAAGACCGAAATCGCCACGCTGCGGCGCCTGGAAGACCTCGCCGCCGCTGTGCGCCGCAGCGGGCAAGACGCCAAGTGGCGCGAACTGGCGAACCTGCTGGAAGAAATCTTCACCCCGGCAGGTCTGCGAGGGCGTCTGGCAGAGGCGCGGCAGCCTTACGGCGCCGGTCCGCCGTGCGGTGAGCCTGCCGAACCGCTTCCGAAGCCAACCCCCTCGCCCCATCAGAAGCTGGTCATCTTCACCGAGCACCGCGACACGCTCGCCTACCTGCACCAGAAGATCGGCACGCTGCTGGGGCGCCCCTCGGCGCTCGTCGCCATCCACGGCGGCATGGGGCGCGAAGAGCGGCGCAAGGCGCAGAGACGTTCCTCCACGATCCTGAGGTGCAGGTGTTGATCGCCACCGATGCGGCGGAGAAGGCATCAACCTGCAACGCGCCCATCTGATGGTCAATTACGACCTTCCCTGGAACCCGAACCGCATCGAGCAGCGGTTTGGGCGCATCCACCGCATCGGGCAAACCGACGTGTGTCACCTGTGGAACCTGGTGGCGATCGAGACGCGCGAAGGCGACGTGTACCGCCGCCTGCTCGACAAACTCGAAGAAGCGCGCCAGGCGCTCGGCGGGCAGGTCTTCGACGTGCTGGGCAAACTTCAGTTCGACGGCAGGCCGCTGCGCGATCTGCTGATCGACGCGATCCGCTACGGCGACCGTCCCGCTGTGCGCGCCCGTCTCGAACAGGCGATTGCCGGCGGCGTCGACCGCGCCCGCCTCGAAACGCTGATCGAAGAGCGCGCCCTGGCGCACGAGGTGATGGACGTCAGTCGCGTTGCGCGGGTGCGCGAAGAGATGGAGCGCGCCGAAGCGCGCCGCCTGCAACCGCACTACATCGAGTCCTTCTTTCTGGAAGCCTTCCGGCGCCTCGGCGGAACGATCCGCCAGCGCGAGCCGCGCCGCTACGAAATCACCCATGTCCCCGCATCCATCCGCGCCCGCGACCGACAGATCGGCGCAGGTGAGACGGTGCTGCCGCGCTATGAACGCATCGTCTTTCGAAAAAGACCTGATTGCGCCGCCAGGTCAGCCGCTCGCCGCGTTCGTGCGCCCTGGTCATCCGCTGCTCGACGCAGTGCTCGACCTGACGCTCGAACGTCACCGCGACCTGCTCAAACGCGGAACCGTGCTGGTGGACGACCGCGATCCCGGCGTGCAGCCGCGCGTCCTCTTCACGCTCGACCACGCCATCCGCGATGCGCACCTGACGGCGTCGGGCGAGCCGCGCACCATTTCGCGCCGCATGGTGTACGTCGAGATTGAGTCCCCCCCTCCCTGTCCCTCCCCCCACTGGGGGG
>DAOTWI010000316.1:0-7682 GCA_034436075.1 Roseiflexus sp. | reverse complement strand
TGCCTGCCCTCTTCTGGGCGCCCACAGGGGGGCGCCCCTACCGCCTGCGACCTCCGGACGGGCGCCCACAGGGGGGCGCCCCTACGTGGGTGATGTGCCGGGCGCCCCCTTTGGCGCTGCGGTCATCTTCGCGCGACACAGCGCCCCATCACTACCATCATCCGCGCCCCGACAGACGCCAGCGCCAGCGTGATGATCACAGGCGTTAGCATCCACACCCATGGCAGCGGTCGTTCGCGCCCGACCACAAAGTATTCCGGCGTTGCGGCGCTGCGTATCTCGAAGGTGTGTACATCATCGGTCAATCCCGCAGCAACCAACACCGGGCTGCCATCACCTGATGGTGCAACCTGCGCTGCTGCTCCGCCATCAATGCGGATATCGGCAGGCGCGTTGAGGCGAAGGGCGAGCGTTTGTCCAATGAAGCGCACGCGCCATACCCCCTCCCCAACCGTCTCGACAGCCGGGTGACGCCAGGAATGCGCGCCAGCGCCAGCGATCGCGCCCTTCGCAGCATAGGCGCGCACTGCATCGTAGGCGGGCAGCGGCTGAAAAGTGCGATCAACCAGCGCAAAATAGGGGGTCGGATCGGCGGGGTCCGGCTCGCGGTAGCCGCCCCAGCGCAGGAACCAGATATTCATAACCCCCATCCAGGGCCACTCCCTGCGGGCGCGTTCCAGCTGACCGACCAGATACGCGCCCTTCATTTCTTCAGAAACCGGCGGTCCCCAGGTGCTGCGCGCCGGTTCGGGAATGTGGTCGGGGGCGCTGTTGTAGCCGAATTCACTGACCCATATTGCCTTGCCGCCGTCGCCGTGCTGTTCCATCACTTCGCGCAGCAGCACAACGCGCGACACGTCGATGCGGGTGTCGATCGGACGATCCAGATCGCGGAAGGGTGTATCGGGACGCCAGCGCAACCGAATGTAGCGATTCTCGTCGGGCGGTTGCCCCAACCCATACGCCTGCGCCGACATGATATCAAAGTATGGCGCACCGCCAGCGCGGTACACCCGGTCGAGGTACTCCAGCTCGCTCATTGGCGCAATGCGCGGCTCTTTGCCATCGGTCGGCGACAGGCTGGGGAACAGGATCACGACCTCGGGATTGGCAGCGCGCGCCGCTGTTGCAGCCAGGCGCAGCAGTTCAACGAAACGTTCCGGCTCCGGCAAGCGCCAGCTCCACTCATACGCCAGGTTCGGCTCGTTCCAGATCTGAATGAACCGCACCTGCCCGCGGTAGCGCGCCGCAACCGCCGCCACGAAATCGGCGTAGTCGGCGTAGTTCTCCGGTGGTCCCGTCGAATTAGCATTTTCGAGCAGCCCGGCTTGAAAACGCGGATCGGCGTCGTCATTGGGGCGCGCCCATCGCGGCGCGCGGTCGATGCGCACGATCACCTCCAAACCCAGGCGCTGCGCCTCAGCGACGATGAAATCGTACTTCTCCCAGGAACTGCGCACCTGATCGGGATTGCGGCGATCGACAAAATCGCCTTTGCCGTGGATTTCGACATCGTCCCAGGGCATCTGGATACGCACGAAATGCGCCCCCATCGCACGCGCCAGTTCGAGCGTGCGGGTGACATTGGCGGCATCGGGTTCAAACTGGAGATTGTAGGCATTCACGCCAATCTGCGGAACATCAGCCCACGCAATTGGCATCGCATGCGGCGTGTAGGTCACACCCCGGTTGACTTCGTTGTCGAACCAGGTAAACACAGCCAGCGCAGCAGCCAGGAGCCCGATGACCGCTGCGTGCACGATCAAACGAACCATGCGCTCTCCCCTCCGAACCAGGCAGGGAGTATAGCGGCAGCGGCGGGAAGCGTCAAATACATCAGGCATGGGGTGCGAGGCGCGAGGCAAGAGGCGAGGGGCGTATCGTGTAGAGGAAGCATTGCAATATCTCTGGATCGCAGGAGGGAGGAGGTCGAGCGTGTATGTGCAGCGCCCGGGGCGGCGGTTATGGAGTTTGAGAAAATAATCCGGTATCGCCCAATGGAGCCTGCGAAGGCGGGCTTCGCAGCAGGAGCCCGCGGCTTATGGTTTTTGAGAAGTTAATCCGGTATCGCCACGTCGAGCCCGCGAAGGCGGGCTTCGCAGCAGGAGCCCGCGGCTTCAGTCGCCGGGCGGGAAGGCGGATAGTTCAAATTCCATCAGCCGCCGGGCGGGCGAGCGGATAGCGGAATAATTTTTCAAAAATCATCACATCCGCGCAGACGCCGTCTATGGGCGTCCCCAGCGAGTATCGCTACCCGCAAAGCATGGCATCATGAGGATGCAAAGAGTCATTTCGTCACAGGAGACCTGACTATGGCGTTCACCATCCGCCCTGCCACTCGGGCAGACCTTCCTGATCTGGCGCGTTTGATCGTTGAGCTGTATCAGTCAGAGCTGCCAGGCGCCCTGACCGGTCCGGTCGAGAAACAGGTGGAACTGTTGCGCTTCACTCTGGAAGCCAACGGCGACAGAGCCGTGCAGCACCGTTATGTGCTCTGTAACGATCACGGCGCCATCATCGGCACGGGAATGATCGAATTTCCTGACGATCAACGCTTCGAGCGCGCTCCCAACGGCACAGTCGCCGCAGCCCTTCGGTCATTGGGCGTGCTTCGAGCAGTACATTTATTCAGCACGGTGGCACGCAGTCTACTTGGCGTCTACCGCCACAACGACCAACAGAGCGCCCTGATTCACAGCGTTGTCGTCACGGCTCGCAAGCGCGGCAGAGGGGCAGGTGCAGCGCTCATGGATCATCTGGAACACACGATTTCTTCGAAACGGTTTGCTCGTGCACGCCTGCAGGTGCTGGCGTGGAATACCGCCGCACAGCGTTTCTATGCCCGCCGGGGGTACACAGAAATTTGGCGGCTGTCCAGCTGGCGTGCCATGGTTTCGTGGCCCAGCGTGGTGATGGAAAAGTCGCTGGACAGTTTGTCACTCATCACTTTTCCCTCGAACCTGGAATCACACCTTTTCTGGAACGATTCAGACCCTTGACTCTTGTTGCACCGCCAGGCAAACGTGCTACAATAGAGAATAATTCTTCTGTCATTGACAGACAACCACGTAACGTGACTGCTGCCATCCCCGCTGACGAGCATCTGTCGGCAACGAACCGCCGGAACGCCTGGACGTACTGCTCGACTGGAGTCGGTCGAGAAAGAAATGCTTGTGCAACCGAAAGCAATCAGCATCCAATGGCGCATGCTGCTAGACGAGGCGCCATTGCACCGCAATGAGGCGGATCAGGCATGGTGACTACCTCCCCGCGAAAGGGGAGAACCATGAGCGAGCCAGAACGGTCGAAGGACCTGCCGCACGATCCCGCCCCCCTTGCGTCGCTGATGATGCTCATGCTGGGGTTTGCCCTGACCCTCGCCATTGCCAATGTTGGTCTTTTCTTTGTAAGCGGTGATCGAACTGGTGCGGCAATCGCCGTCATTGCCTCAGGTGCAGGGTTGCTGCTTGCACTGGCGCGACGCCTGGCATTGCAACGGCGCCGCCACGTAGCAGTGATGCTTTTTGCAACAACACTCTCACTGGGAGCAATCGCCGTTGTCTGGATCGAACCGGTCAGTCTGCCGGTTGCGGTGCTCCTCCCGCCACTCATCCTGATCACAACATTGCAGCATCTCCGCAGCCACGAAATTGGACCATTGATTCTTTTCACTAGCCTTGTCACCGTCATCCTTGCCATTGGCGGCGAGGTGGCGCAGCCATGGTTCATCACGAAGGAGCCGCTCGCGCCGGCGCTTCGAATTACGGCGTTGGTCGGCGCGGTGCTTTTGCTGGCGGCGATCCTCTGGCGTTTCAGCGCGCGGCTCCACGCCACACTGGCGCGCCTCGAAGCCGCCAATGCCGCACTGCGCGACAGCGAAGCGCGGTATCGCTCCGTCGTCGAGGAACAGACCGACCTGATCTGCCGTTCCCGGTCTGATGGCATCGTCACGCTGGTCAATGAAGCCAGTTGCCGCTACTGGGGGTTGAAACGCGATGAGATTGTCGGCAGCAACCAGCGGCGGTTCGTCCACCCCGACGACATTCCGCATCTCAATCGCCATCTGGAGTCGTTGACCCCCGAGTCGCCGGTGGGGACGATTGAACATCGAGTCATTCTGCTGAACGGCGAAGTGCGCTGGCAACGCTGGACCAACCGCGCGCTCTATGATGGTCAGCGCCTGGTCGGATATCAGTCAGTCGGGCGCGACATTACCGAACGCAAGCGCGTCGAAGAACAACTGTTTCGCAGCGAACGCCAGTTCAAAGCCATCGCCGAGAATGCACCCGATATTATCTCGCGGTACGATCTCCAGGGCCGCTACCTGTATGTCAATCCAGCATTCGAACAGGCCACCGGTTTGACCAGCGCGGACGTTCTGGGCAAAACACAGCGCGAACACGGCATACCCGAACCTATTGCCCAATTGTGGGATTCCTGCTTCCAGGCTGCCATCAAGACCCGATCAGTTCAAACGATAGAATTTGATCTCCAGATGCCGTCAGGACACCGGTTCTATGAGTCGCGCATCGTGCCCGAATTCGATCCGCAAGGACAGGTCGAGTCGCTGCTTGCGATGTCGCGTGATGTAACAGAACGCCGGCAACACGACCTTGTGCTGCAACACCGCCAGAAACGCGAGAGCATGGGAGTTATGGCGCAGGGCATCGCCCACGAATTCAATAACCTGCTTGGCATCGTGCTGAACAACGCGGAACTCGCCCTGACCACGCTTCCCCCGCAGGCGCCGGAGCGTCTGTCGATCGAGGCCATTACCAGCGCCGGACGGCGTGCTGCGGCGATCACACGCCAGATGCTGACCTACGTGGGGCACAGTCCACTGCAGACGACCCTCACGAACCTCAATGCTCTGATCGAAGAAATGGCGGAACTCCTCCAGGCGTCGATCACAAAGAACGTCTCACTGGTCTATTGCCTGAGCGACCACGATCTGCTGGTGGAGGGGGACGCCGCGCAACTGCGTCAGGTCATTCTCAACCTGACGATCAATGCAGCAGAAGCTATCGGCGATCAGCCTGGCGAGGTTGTGATTGCAACCGATGCGCGCTTCGTTGATCGCGCGTTTCTGGCGATGACGATTGGTACGCCCGAACTGCCCGAAGGAACGTATGCCGCGCTCTCTGTTCGTGACACCGGGTGCGGCATGGATGCTGCAACGCTCGAACGAATCTTCGACCCCTTCTTCAGCACCAAATTCATCGGGCGCGGTCTGGGGCTGCCCGCCACCCTGGGCATTGTGCGCGGGCACCACGGCGCCATCCACGTCGCCAGCGCGCCCGGTGAGGGAACAATCGTCACGGTCCTCCTGCCAATCGCGCACCGCTCCGCCGCCCATGCCGTATCTTCTCGTCATGGGCAGCTGGTGACATACCCGGACTATCAAAAAATCTTCCTGGTCGTTGATGACGAAGAAAGCGTGCGCGCAGTCGCGGCGCGCATGCTGGAGTGGATGGGACATCCGGCGCTTACCACCGGCGATGCGGAAACCGCCATCATTCTTGCCCGGCAACACCGGCAACATCTGGCATGTCTCCTGCTCGATGCAACCATGCCTGATCGCGCCCTCGACTCAACCATCAGGGATTTGCGCCAGCTCTGCCACGACCTGCCGATCGTTCTGATGAGCGGGTATACCGAGGACATCGCCAGCCGGCGGTTTGCACACCTTGGTCTGAACGGTTTTCTGCAAAAGCCTTTCACCTCTCACGAATTGAGAGACGCGATCGACTACGCGCTGGCAGCCCTCTGACCCGCAGTGACCACAGTGCGTCAGTGATCTCCAGCGATTCTTATAATGCAGGATAATCTGGAACCACAGACGGATAGCCGCCCTGCGCCAGACGTTGGCTTCGACAGGCTCAGCCAACGTCTGGCGCCACGGGCAAGCATTGCGAAGAATCCTGGAGGAAGAATCCCGCGCCCGATGCGCCCATGTCGGGTATAATCCCGGCATCTATGAAACAGTCGTCCCAACATGGTCTGCATCAACGCTCCGTTATTGACGTGCCGCTTCTGGCGATCCTGGCAGCCGCCGCGCTCTTCCGCGTCGCACTGTGGGGAATGTTGCCCCGGCAAGGGCTTATATCCGACGAAGGCGAGTATCTGTCGGCAGCCTGGTGGCTGGCGCGCGGGCGCGGCTTCGACTGGCATCAGGGGTATCTGTGGACGCGCGCGCCGCTCTATCCCCTCTTTCTTGCAGCGCATCTGCGCCTTTTCGGCGATGATGTCGCTGCCGTCTTTATCACCCAAACCATTCTGAGCCTGATCGCCATCGCGCTGATCGCTGCGCTTGCCCGGCGGATCGCGCCGCCCGAGCTGAAAGCCGCGCCATTGATCGCGGCTGCGCTTGCCAGCGTCTACCTGCCTTTTGCTATCTACCCGCAGATGATCCTCTCCGAAACGCTCTACATCTGCCTGATCCTCAGCGGTATGCTGGCGCTGCTTCGCAGGAATGCACCGGCCGCAGCCGCATCCCCTGAACGCCCGGCGCACCCCAGGCAGGCACTTTTCGGGACCATTGTCGCCGGTGCGCTGTTCGGTCTTGCGACGCTCACCCGCAGCCAGACGCTCCTGGCGCTGCCGTTCATCGCCGCGTGGGCAGCGGTCGCCCGGCAGCGCGTCCTGCACGCGCTGGCGTTCCTGGCGATTGCCATGATGGCCATTGCCCCCTGGACGCTGTACAATTCGCGGATCTACGGCGGACTGATCGCAGTGGATACCAGCGGCGCGTTCAACCTGCTCATCGGCGCATGGTCAGCGCACGATGGCCAGCGACGCGACGCGCCGACCCGCGATTTTGTGCTGGCGATGTTTCCTGACCTGCGGGCAGCGCCGCCTGCCGCTACTTGCCTGCCCCATCCCGGACCGCTGCCGAGCCAGGCGCTGCGCCAGACTGCCATGATCCGCGAGGGTCTCTGCCTGATCGCGGATCGTCCGCTGGCATTCATCCAGAAATCGCTCATCGAACTCGTTGACCTGTTCCGCATCAATTACACTGGCGCCGAACGCCTGACCAGCGGATTTTCAACCGGCCGCCTGCCGATCTGGTACGTCCTGATGACGTTTTGGCTCGACGATACGCTGTATGTGCTCACGCTGCCGCTGGGGATCATTGGATGGGCGCTGGTGCGTCGTTCTGCGCCCGACGTCGCGGCGCCAGTGTCACTCATCGGCATCTGGCTGATCTTCAACATTCTCCTGGCGCCGCTGCTGTTTGCGATCAATCGCTTTCGCATGCCGCTGTTGCCCTTTCTCTTTCTTCTGGCGGCGGTGACGATCAATGCGCTCTTGCGCCGCCGGGATCTTCTATTCGGCGCATTACGCACACGCTACGGCGCCACCTGCGCCGTACTCGCCGGGGCGCTGACCCTGATCGCCGCTTCGCCCTACGCCTATCTGGAGCCTCGTCCGCCAGGGAGCGACTCACAGTGGGCGTCGTACCTGGGACCGTACCCATCGAGCCTGGCGATCACCGGCATTGCGATTGCAGCGCGCCCGCTGGCGCTGGATGACGCACGTTTTCTGGCAGCATTACAGGCTGGCGATTTCGCCGCCGCCGAAGCGATTCTGCACCACGGGACGCCGGGCCGCGACACGGCGCGGTTGGGCGCTGCGTTGATCGCCGCACATCAGGGACGCTTCCGCGAGGCGCTGGCGCTGCT
>DAOTWI010000315.1:0-3841 GCA_034436075.1 Roseiflexus sp. | reverse complement strand
ACGCTGCTGTTCCCGTCCGTGCAGGCGGACGGTCGGCCGCAGGCCCGCCAGGAGCGATTTCAATCGCTGGCAGTCGGAGCGTCGTTTCCTGGCAATTCATGCCCGGACCCGCAGTGTCAGGTTGAAGGCGGCAGGGAAAGCGGTACAGGTGATGTCCGGCGATCGAACTCCTAACCCCTCACTTCTCACTCCTACAGGTGAAACCATGGCGCAACGCAGCATTCTGATCACCGGCGGCGCGGGGTTCATCGGGTCGCACCTGGCGGACGCGCTCATTGCGCGCGGCGACCGGGTGGCGATCATTGATGACCTCTCCACCGGCGCGGTGGCGAACATTCGTCACCTCAAAGGACATCCCAACTTCAGTTATACACTCGACACGATCGCCAATGAAGCCGTTCTGGCGGAACTGATCGACGAGAGCGACGCGGTTGTGCATCTGGCGGCGGCGGTCGGGGTGCAACTGATTGTCCAAAGCCCGGTGCGCACGATTGAGACCAATGTAAACGGCACCGAACTGGTGCTGCGCTGGGCGGCGAAGAAGGGCAAGATCGTGCTGCTCGCCAGCACCTCTGAGGTGTACGGCAAGAGTGAGCGCACCCCCTTCCGCGAAGACGATGACCTGGTGCTCGGGCCTTCGACAATGGGGCGCTGGAGTTATGCCTGTTCCAAACTGCTCGACGAGTTTCTGGCGCTGGCGTACCACAAAGAGCGTGATCTGCCGGTGATTATTGCGCGCCTGTTCAATACTGTCGGTCCGCGGCAGACGGGGCGCTACGGCATGGTGCTGCCGCGCTTTGTGCGCGCCGCGCTGCGCGATGTGCCGCTGCGCGTCTACGGCGATGGTCAGCAAACCCGATGCTTCTGCTACGTCGGCGACACCGTGCGCGCCCTGATTGCGCTGCTCGACCATCCCGGCGCCATTGGCAACATCTTCAACGTCGGCAACCCGCAGGAAGTCAGCATCCTCGAACTGGCGCAGCGCGTGGTGCATCTGGCGAACAGTTCCTCGCCGATTGTGCTGGTGCCCTACGAGCATGCCTACGAAGCCGGATTCGAGGACATGCGCCGCCGTGTGCCGGACATCTCGCGTCTCACGGCGCTCACCGGCTTCCGCCCAACCCTCGACCTCGACGCCATTATTCGCACCGTGATCGAGTATGAACAGGCGCACGGGGCGTAGCCTTTCGTCCACCGATCACCGGTGTGCTATACTGGTGCTATGGTGAACGCAGTGCTACCTGTTGAATCGCTGGTTGCCTGGGGCACAACGCACGACATTGCGCTCTGTGTGCTGTTCGGCTCACGGGCGCGGGGGAATGCGCGCCCTGACAGCGACTACGACCTGGCGCTCAAGCCTATGCACGCGCCAGCGCCGCTCGACCGCGTCGCCTGGCAGGTTGAACTCGAAGACCTGCTGGGCGCGCATGTCAGCCTGGTGCTGCTGACCCCCGTCACCGACCCAGTGCTGGGATGGGAGATCGCACGCGACGGGAAACTGCTCTACGAGCGCGATCGTGGGGTATGGATGCAGGAACGGGCGCGTCTCTGGCATCTGTACAACGACGCGCTGCCATTCCGCCGCGCCCTTGCCGAATCGCTGCGGCGCTATGCTGACGAGGTGTTACGTGGCTCAAGAGAAGAGGCGAGAGGCAAAGGGCAAGAGGTGCGAGGCAAGGGATAAGGTTGAAGGTTGAAGGTGGGAATATTGCACGTTACACGTTGAACGTTGAATGTAGAAGGACTGCGAGTGTGCAGGTACCCCTGGAGACATCTCCGGCGGATCGTCCTGTGCATCCTGCTGCGACATTGCACGAACTCAAGCGTCTTGGCGGAGAAGCGTCGGTTGATGGCGGAAGGATTGAAGGTTGTCGTTGAGCGTGAGACCATTGAACGCTGGACAGTTGCGGATGACAAGGCAGGAGTGCTTTTTACTCTAAGTTCTCTGTGTCTCTGTGGTGAACCCATTCCCTTGCGAATGGGCGCAGGTTGACCGTGGGAAGGATGGACACAATATACCATTATGCAATTCTCCATTCATGCAACCCCGCTGCCCGGAGCAGTGATGATTGAGCCGGTCTGTTTCCGCGACGAGCGGGGCTTTTTTTTGGAGTCGTGGAACTTCCGCGATTTCGCCGCGCGCGGCATCGAGATCACCTTCGTGCAGGATAACCACTCGCGCTCGGTGAAGAACGTGTTGCGCGGCTTCCACTACCAGGACATGACGGCGCCGATGGTGAAACTGGTGCGCTGCACCCTGGGAAGCGTGCTCGATGTGATCGTCGATCTGCGCATGGGATCACCCACCTTTGGGCGCTGGCATGCGGTGGAATTGACCGCAGACAACATGTTGCAGTTACTGGTTCCCGTCGGGTTTGGGCACGCATTTCTCACCCTCTCCGACGTGGCTGAGATTCAGTACAAGTGCAGCATGTACTACACCCCCGCCGCAGAAGGGGTCATCGCCTGGAACGATCCCGACATTGGCGTCTCCTGGCCCGTGACCGACCCCATCCTCTCGCAGCGCGATCGGAACGGGATGCGGCTGGCGGAGTACCTCGCCCAGCCAGCGTTCAGGTTCGATCATGTTGAAGGTGGAAGGTGATACGTTGCCGGTAGAGACGTTACATTGCAACGTCTCCGAAATGCAGGAGGGCGAAGGGTGCAGGCGGGAACGTTGAATGTTGAACGTGGGAAGGTGGAAAGTTGAAGGTGGAAGGTTGAAGGTTGAAGGTTGAAGGTTGAAGGTGGGAGGGTGTAAAGTGGAAGGTGGACAGTGAAGGTTAGGACGGCATTTCTAACCCCCAACCCCTAACCTCTAACCCCTAACCCCTACAAGGAACATCTATGGCAGTTCTGGTTTCCGCTCGTTCTGAAAGCATCGTCACATTGCTAAATCCGATCATCATGGCGCGCACGTTATGGCGGCGCCGCGACCTGATTGTGCAACTGACGCGGCGCGAGATCGAGGGGCGCTACCGCGGCGCCTACCTGGGCATTCTCTGGTCGCTGGCGCACCCGCTGCTGATGCTGACGGTCTACACCCTGGTGTTCGGCGTCATCTTCCAGAGTCGCTGGCCCCAGGCGCGCACCGACAGCCTGGCAGACTTTGCGCTGATCCTGTTCGCCGGATTGTCGGCGTACTCCTGCTTCAGCGAAACCGTCGGTCGTGCTGCTGGGGCGATCGTCAGCGTGCCGAACTACGTCAAAAAAGTCATCTTCCCGCTGGAAGTGCTGCCGATCAGCATCCTCGGTTCGGCACTGTTTCACATGCTGATCAGCGTCGGCGTGCTGCTGGTTGTCCATCTGGCGATTGGCGGCGGCATGCCGTGGACGGTCATCCTGCTGCCGCTGGTCAGTCTCCCGCTGATCTTTCTCAGCCTGGGGCTAGCATGGTTCGTCGCCAGTCTGGGCGTCTACATTCGTGATGTAGGGCAGGCGATCGGGATCGTGTTGCAGGTGATGTTCTTCCTGACGCCGATTTTCTACTCGATCAACATGATCCCGGAACCGTTTCGCACGCTGGTGCTGCTGAACCCGATGGCGCCGGTGACAGAGAATTTCCGCCGGGTGCTGTTGTGGGGGCAGTTGCCCAGTTTCCCTGGCACCCTGTGGTGGATCATCGGGACCGGCGTGATCATGATGCTGGGGTACGCCTGGTTCATGAAAACGCGCAAAGGGTTTGCGGATGTGTTGTGAGAGACGAGAGGGGAGAGGCGAGAGGCGAGGGGCAAGGGGCGAGCGGTTTCAGGTTGAAGGTGGGAAGGTTTAAGGGTAGAGACGCTGCATCGCAGCGTCTCACAACGCTGCATCGCAGCGTCTCACAACGTTGCATCGCAGC
>DAOTWI010000314.1:0-2029 GCA_034436075.1 Roseiflexus sp. | reverse complement strand
GTTTCAGGGCGGCACCCTGCGTGGCGTCATCTCGAAACTCGGCTACCTGCAACGGCTTGGCGTCACCACCCTGTGGCTCAGCCCGGTCTGCAAGCAACGCGGTCACCTGAACACCTACCATGGCTATGCGATCCAGGATTTTCTCGATGTCGATCCGCGGTTCGGCACACGCCAGGACCTGGTCGATCTCGTGAGCGCGGCGCACGAACGCGGGATGCGGGTGCTGCTCGACATTGTGTTCCAGCACTCCGGTCCCAACTGGCGCTACCCGCCTGATGTTCCTGGCGGCGCAGACATGCCGCGCTACACCACCGGGCGCTATCCGTTCGGCAGCTGGGTGGATGCGACCGGCGCGCCGCTTCTCGGCGTTCCCGATATCGATGATGCCGCCTGGCCCGATGAGGTGCGCAATACCGAGTACTATACGCGGGCTGGCGCTGGCGACCTGGGCGCTGGCGACCTCAATGATCCGGCAGCCGAGCATAAGCGCTCTGATTTCTTCACGCTGCGCGACATCAATCTCGATGCGCCGGGGGCGCTGACCGATCTGGCGCTCTGCTACAAATACTGGATTGCGCTTACCGACTGCGATGGGTTCCGCATTGATACGCTCAAGCACGTCTCATTCGAGCAAGCGCGCAACTTCTGCGGCACGATCAAGGAGTTTGCCGCCAACCTGGGGAAGACCAACTTCTTCCTGGTCGGCGAGGTGGCGGGCGGCGATTTTGCTGCGACGCGCTACCTCGACGCGCTGGAACGCAACCTGAACGCCGCGCTCGATATTGGCGAGATGCGGCTGGCATTGGGGAATGTGGCCAAAGGTCTGGCGCCAGCGCGCGCCTACTTCGATGGGTTTGTGCCCGGAGTCGCCATCATGGGATCGCACCGCAACCTCGGCAGCCGGCACGTCTCGATCCTCGATGACCACGACCACGTCTTTGGCGCCAAACTGCGCTTCTCGACCGATGTGATGGCGCAGCATCAGGCGGCGGTTGCGACGGCGCTGCAACTCTTCACGCTCGGCATTCCGTGCCTCTACTACGGCACCGAACAGGCGCTCGGCGGCCCAGAACCGTCGGAGCGGCAGTGGGCGCCGGAGTGGGGGCGCGCCGATCGTTACCTGCGCGAGGCGATGTTCGGTCCGCTCCATCCGCGCGCTTCAGGGCGCGCCGGGCTCGACCCAGAGGCGCACGATACGTCGCTGCCGGGGTTCGGACCCTTCGGCACTGCTGGACGCCACTGCTTTGATGAGCGGTTCCCGGTCTATGTGCGAATTGCGGCGTTGAACGCATTGCGCACCACCTACCCGGTGTTGCGCCACGGGCGCCAGTACCTCCGCCCGATCTCGAACTTCAACCAGCCATTCGCCGTTCCGACAGCCGGGGAAATCGTCGCCTGGTCGCGCATCCTCGACGACGAAGAGGCGCTGTGCGTCATCAATCCGCACGGTGTTGCCGCGCGCGGTGGCGATGTCGTGGTCGACGCGGCGCTGAACCGACCCGGCGATACGCTGACCGTCATTCTGAACACAGCGCAGGCTGCCGATCCACTAGGGTACGCCGGACCACACCCGGTCGGCGAGCGTCTGACGGTGCGGCAGCGCAGCGGCGCCTCGTATGTGGAAATCCGCAACCTGCCGCCAGCCGAAACGCTGGTGCTGACCAATCGACCCTGAACGCAGGAGAGACGCCGCTGTGCAGTTCTACTGCCCGGTCTGTTTCGCAGAGATCACCGGGGATCAACAGGATGCGCCATGCCCCGTGTGCGGCGCGACGCTTGCTGAATGGCAGCAACGCGATTACACCGACCGCCTCATCCATGCGCTGCGGCATCCCAACCCCGAAGTGCGCATGGGCGCGATCATCACGCTCGGCAACCGGCGCGAACCGCGGGCAGCCATTCCGCTCGCCGAATGCGCGCTGGCGCACCCGATTGACGTGATTCAGGCGCTCGCAATTGTGAAGGCGCTCCGTACCATCGAGCCATCGCCAGAGCGCGATCAGGCGCTGACCCTGCTCGCCGGGCATCC
>DAOTWI010000313.1:0-8452 GCA_034436075.1 Roseiflexus sp. | reverse complement strand
TATTCCGCTATCCGCCTACCCGCCCGGCGGCTGAAGCCGCGGGCTCCTGCTGCAAAGCCCGCCTGCGCGGGCTAGACCGGGCAATAGCGGGAATGCACCATTTCAGAGTTCGGAGAACACAATTCGTGGCGCCTTGTTGCGACCGTGTTCTACATCTTCAAACGCCTCGTTGACCTGATCGAGCGCGCGAGTTTCATAGAGAACGCGCGTCTTGCCAGCGGCGTGGAGCGCAAATGTCTCCGCCAGATCGGCGCGGGTGCCGACAATCGAGCCAATGACGTGGATGCCATTGAGCACCGTCTCAAAGATCGGCAACTGAATATGATTGTCGGCAGGGAGTGCAACGAACACCAACCGCCCGCCCCGGCTCAGTGAGCGATACGCCTGCTCAAATGCTTTTGGCGAGACCGCCACGCAGATCGCGGCATCAGCGCCGCCCCACTTCTTCAGTTCCTCGACCGGATCCTGCGTTCTGGCGTTGATCGTAATGTCAGCGCCGAGTTCCCGCGCTGCCTGTAACCGCTCATCGAGCAGGTCGATCGCCGCTACCGTCGCTCCAGTGATCTTTGCATACTGCAATGCCAGGTGCCCCAATCCACCGACGCCAAAAACGGCGACCAGTTCGGAAGGACGCGCCCCAGAGACTTTCACCGCCTTGTAGGTCGTGACGCCTGCGCAGGTCAGTGGTGCAGCGTCGAGTGGAGCAACACCCTTCGGCACGACGCCGACGTATTTTGCGAAAGCTTTGGCGTACTGGGCATACGCGCCATCAAGGAAGTAGCCGGTGTTCAGTTGACGTTCACACAGCGTTTCCCAGCCAGATATGCAGTATTTACAATCGCCGCATGCATAACCCAACCAGGGGATTGCCACGCGGTCGCCTTCTTTCACGTTCGTCACACCTAGTCCGACACTCTCGACAATGCCTACTCCTTCGTGACCGGGAATGAAGGGCAGTTTCGGCTTTACGGGCCAGTCGCCGTGCGCCGCGTGAATATCGGTGTGGCACAGACCCGATGCTTCGATTTTGACCACGATTTCGCCAGGTCCTGGCTCTGGCTTGGGCAGCTCCTCAATACGCAACGGTTGCTCGAAGTCGTGGACGACGGCGGCCTTCATTGTCTTCATTGGCATTCCTCCTGTTTTCAAGCGACCGAATATGTGACAATCTAGATCGATGGACTCAAGCGCCAATATCTTTATCAACGCGAATCCTTCAATTTGAGAGGGTTACGAAATCTCGATTGAAGCACTTCAAGAAAACACAGAATATACCTTCAGGCCTGTTATTGACCTGATATCAATCAGTAGATTTTTCTTTTCCCGTAACTTGATCAAGAAGAGTAACGAGAGCAAACCGAAGCTTCGGGTCTTTGCAATCTCCATCCAGGTACAAAGCTCACACGAAACCCTGATAGGGAAATAAACCCCTTTCAGGAAGCAAACGTCCTATCAGTCAGTCGTGAACTGAGATGCTAGAACAAGAAAGCGGAGACGGTATAATCCTCAAAGTTACATGAAAACTATAGCATGTGGTTTAAGAAAAGTCAATAAGTTGCAATACAGCGTTGAACGTTGAACGCGGGAATGCGGTTGCAGGCGGGAAAGCTCCTAACTCCCCACTCCCCATTTGCCCGAAAGCCCCTTCCGCAGTACCATACCGGGTGTCGTGGTCGAATCCTGGATCCATGCGGATGAGCGAACCTTTGCGTTTGATTGTGAACGATATTGCCATCGAGTACGGCGCACGGCGCGTGCTGGCGGGCGTGTCGTTCGAGTTGCGCGCCGGCGAGACGCTGGTGGTGACAGGTGCGAATGGAAGCGGCAAGAGTTCGTTGCTGCGCGTGATCTGCGGCTTGCAGCGCTCAGCGCACGGCACGGTGAAGATCGAGATGGATGGGGCTGTCCTCCGCCCATCGGAGGCGCTGCAACTCCTCGGCTGGGTTGCGCCCGATCTGCACCTCTACCGTGAGTTAACCGCCCTGGAGAACCTGGCGTTTTTCGCTGCCGTGCGCGGCATGCGCTGCACCCGCGCCGACCTGGAGGCGCTGCTCGATGAGGTCGGGTTGGGCGGGCGCGGCGGCGATCTGCTGGCGGCATATTCGTCGGGCATGACGCAACGGTTGCGCTATGCCTATGCGTTGCTGCACCGTCCACGGGTGCTGGCGCTCGATGAGCCAACAGTGACCTTCGATGCGCGCGGTGTGGCGCTCGTGGAAGGAGTGGTTTCCCGGCAGCGCGAACGCGGCATTACCATTATCGCCACCAACGACCCGCGCGAAGAGCGGTTTGGCGATTATATCCTGCGTTTGGGGCAGGAACGTCTGTAGTCTGCAATGTCCCGGGGGACGGCGAGAGTCTGGACTGTCGCTGACGCAAAGGCGCAACGGCGCAAAGTGTCATATGGATCAATCATGTGATGGATCCGCGTGTATCACCCCAGAGCACGGTTGAGGCTTCAACAACCACAGCGCCGCCGGAGGCGCCGCTGCTCGCGGCTGCGTGGGCGGTGTTCCGCAAAGATGTGCGCAGCGAACTGCGGACGCGCTATGCGCTCAACGCCATTCTGCTGTTCGCCGTCAGCACGGTCGTGGCGATGAGCCTGGGGATGGGACCACTAACTATCTCGCGCAATGCTGACCTGCCGATCATTCAGGCGGCGCTGCTGTGGGTTGCCGTTCTGTTCGCGGCGTTCACCGGTCTGGCGCGCGCCTTCGTGCAGGAAGAAGAGGCGCGCACCGCCGCTGCGCTGCGCCTCTCCGCCCGCCCAACCGCCGTCTTCCTCGGCAAACTGCTGTTCAACCTGGCGCTGTTGCTGCTGCTCGTCGTGGTGACGACCGTGTTGTTCGTGATTATGCTGCGGGTGCAGGTTGGCAACCCGGGGTTGCTGGCGGCGCTGCTGCTGGCGGGCAGCCTGGGGCTTGTGGCGGCGACGACCCTGATCGCGGCGATCATTGCGCGCGCCAGTGTCAAAGGAGCGCTGTTCGCCGTGCTGTCGTTCCCGTTGCTCGCACCGCTGCTGGTGGTCGCCATTCAGGGGAGCGCCAATGCGATAGCGGGGCGCGGGTGGGAGAGCGGCGTCGGTTCGTTGCAGGTGCTGGCGGGGTATACAATTGCTCTCTTTACAGCTTCACTTTTCCTGTTCAACAGTGTGTGGGAACCATGAACACCATTTGATTTACCCTGGCACATGTAGTATCATTTATCTCATCAGCATCCGCGCGATGCCTAGAAAGAGCCGCTCCATGAGTGACAGGCTTCGCCTCGATCAGGCTGCCAAGCTCCTCCTTGGCGTCTGGATGGCCGGAATCGTCGTAGCGATGTTTCTGGTCGTGCCGCAGTACGTTGGTCTTGGTGACGCCGGGCGCATCATTATCTTGCACGTTCCCACCGCCTGGATTACCACCGTCGCCTTCGCCGTTTCGGCAGTGTACAGCATTCGTTATCTCTGGAAACGCCGCGCTGCAGATGATGCTGGCGCCGTGGCGGCGGCTGAGGCCGGGTTCCTGTTCTGCGTGCTGGCGACCGTTTCGGGCATGTGGTTCGCCAATATCGTCTGGGGGACGCCATGGAACTGGGACCCGCGCGAGACGACAATTCTTATTCTGCTGTTGATCTATGCCGCCTACTTTGCATTGCGTTCCGCGCTCGATGATGTCGAGCGCCGCCGGCGGCTCGCGGCGGTGTACAATCTGTTCGCCGCCGTGACGATGCCGTTCCTCCTGTTTGTTGCGCCGCGTATGGCGGAGAGTACGCTTCATCCGAACTGTGCGTTTATCCAGGGCAGCCACTGTGATGGCATCTGGCTGGAGTTGAACGGAACGCGCGTTGGTCAACTCGGCGATGTGGTGCTGGCGCTGCAAGGGATCGAGCAGCGCGGTGACCTGGCGGTGGCGCAGGTGGAAGTGCGCATGCCAGGGCTTCAGAATGTTGCGGTGCTGGCGCCCACCTTCGAACTGACGAGCGGCAAGCCGGCGGATCGCCCGGAGTTCCCCGGTCAGCAGTTCCTGCTGGCGGTCGAAAGCGTCGATCTGGCGAAGGGACGGGTGCTGCTCAATATGGAAGCGCCAGGAACGGGGCTGCTGAGCAACAGCCGTACTTTCTGGACGTTCATGGCGGCGAATATCGGCTTTCTGGGATTGTTCATCTGGTTGTATCGACTCCGCGCCGATGTGCTGCTGTTGCAGGAGCGCCTGGCGCGACGGGAGGTGGCGTATGAACTTCCTGCTTGATCCGGCCATTGCGATCTATACGGCGCTGGCGGTGGCATTGACGGTCTGGATCGGCATCTTCATCTTTCTGTGGCGGATCGATAGCGCCACCCGCGAATTGCGCCGCCGTCTCGACGAGGAGGCGCCTGCCGAACCGCCAATCGCACCGCGCGCAACCCTCGAAACCCGCAATGGTCACGCGCGCGAGGCGGTATCGATGACAGATTCTCAAGAGTGACCGTTCTGGACGCCAGGAGGCGATCATGGCAACATTTTCCACTCCAGTTCGCCGCATGGCGGCGATTAAGCCGCTTCACCTGATCGGTGCAGCAGTCATTGCGCTGGCGATTGGTCTGGGATACTATGGCTTGACCGCGTCGTACCGACCGTACACGGTCAGCATCGATGAAGCGACGCAGAGCGGGCGCAGCGTGCAGCTCGCTGGGTATCTCGGCGATATGGGCAGGTACGATGCCGACGGCAACTTCGTCTTTATGCTGCAGGATAGTACGGGCAAGATGATCCCGGTCGTCTACGCCAAACCAAAGCCATCGAACTTCGAGCAAGCAGTCAGCATCGTGGCGATTGGGCACTACGACACTGCGCGCGGCGTTTTCCTCGCCGATGATCTGCTCGTCAAGTGCCCGTCGAAGTATCAGGAAATGCAGTCGGCTGCGCAATGACGGCGGGCGCTGCGCTAGCTGAGCCGGTCGAAGCCCGTGCTCGCCTCTGGCGGCGGGCGCTGCGCTGGTTGAGCCGGTCGAAGCCCGCGCCGTCTGCACAACGTCCAGGCGCGACTCGCTCAGGGTGAGTGTGCGCTCTAGATTTCGAGGGTGATATGTATCTGCTGGGGACGACACTGATTATTGCCGGTCTGGCGTCCGCCCTGCTGGCGACTGCCGGGTATGCGCTGGCGCCGCGCGGCAATCTGGCGGCGCTGACCTTTGGGCGAGTCGGTGTGCGGATGGCGCTCGTGGCGGTGCTGGCGGTCGTGGCGCTGCTGAACTATCTGTTCGTTGCGCAGCGGTACGATATCGAGCATGTCTATAACTATACCGAGCGCGCGCTCGATCCCGCCTTCCGCGTCGCGGCGGTGTGGGCCGGGCAGCCGGGATCGTTCGTGATCTGGGCGTTGTGGGGGGTGATTGCAGCGCAGTTTCTGGTGCGCCGCACGCGCCACTCCGAGCCGTATGTGCTTGCGATTTTTATGGCGATCCAGGCGGCGCTCCTCTTCTATATGCTCATCCGCAATCCTTTCGTGCCGTTTATGCAGAATGGCGTGGCGGTGACGCCGCCTGACGGCAAGGGGCTCAACCCGACGCTCCAGAATATGTGGATGCTCATCCATCCGCCGGTGCTGTTCGTCGGCTTCGCGCTGATGGCTGTGCCGTTCGCCTTTGCTATCGGCGGATTGTGGCGCCGCGATTACGATGGCTGGGTGCACGATGCGCTGCCCTGGACGCTGGCTGCCTGGGTGTTCCTCGGTCTGGCGCTGCTGCTCGGCGGCTATTGGGCGTATGAGACGCTGGGGTGGGGCGGCTATTGGGGATGGGACCCGGTCGAGAATTCGTCGCTGGTGCCCTGGTTGACCTCAACTGCGTTGCTGCACGCCATGCTCGTGCAACGCACCGGTCACGGTCTGCGGCGCACGACGTTCGCTCTGGCGATTGCCACGTACATCTTCGTCTTCTACTCGACGTTCCTGACCCGCAGCGGCGTGCTGTCGTCGTTCTCGGTGCACTCGTTCGTCGAAGAAGGGCTGAAGACCGTCCTCTTCGCGTCATTGGCGATCCTTGCGGTTGGCGGCTTTGGCGCGCTGGCGTGGCGCTGGCGCGACATTCCCGGCAGGCCGCTCTCCGATAAACTCCTTTCGCGCGATAGTTTCTTTGTCTTGGGGATCATTGCGCTGCTGGTGATTGCCGCAGTCGTCGGGTTGGGCACGTCAATGCCGCTCATCTCTGCCATCCCTGGCGTCGGGCATCAGTTGCAGTCGATCTTCGCCGGTTCGTTCAATATCGACGATGGGACGACCTTCGACCCCAACGCGCAGCCGTTCGCCGATGGGCGCTTTGGCCTGGTGGGCGATTTCTACAGCACGACGGTTCCGCCGCTGGGATTGATCCTGGTGATTCTCCTGATCGTCGGTCCGCTGCTTGGGTGGCGCGACACGAACAAACGGTCGCTCCTCCGCGCGCTGCGCTTCCCGGCGATCCTGGCAGTCGTTGTGGCGTGTGTGGGACTGTTGCTCGGTGCGCGTGATCCGCTGCCGCTCGCGTATGTTACCCTGTGCGCTTTCGCGGTGGGCACAAACGTCCTGATGATTGTGCGCACGTTGCGGAGCGGCTGGCTGCGCATCGGCGGTTACCTGGCGCACGTCGGTCTGATGGTCTTCCTGGTCGGCGCGGTCGCTTCGACGCTGTACGCAACGGAAGAGGTGCGCCTGCTCGTTCCGGAAGGGGAGAGCGTCAGTGCCTTCGGATATTCGGTGACCTTCAACGGCTGGCGGCAGACGCCGGAGGGTCGCGGTATCCTCGATCTGACGGTGACTCACGGGAATGAAACGTTTAGCGCGACGCCGCAGCTCTATTTCAATCAGACGATGGGCGCCACCATGGCGACGCCCTCCATCCGCAGCGAACTGTTCCGCGATGTCTATATCTCGCCGTCGGAGTATCAGCCGCCGTATGACCGGAATATGGCGGATATGGGCATCGGGCAGTCGGGAACGGTTGGTCCATATGAGTTCACCTTCCTGGCGTTCGATGTGCCGGATGCACACACGACCGGTAGCGCCGATGTAGGCGCGAAACTGCGCGTCACCTACGAAGGGCAGTCAGTCGAATTGACGCCGAAGGTGCGCCTGGTCACCAGTCCCTCGGATCCGGTTGGCAGCATTGTGGATCTGCCTGCTGAGTTGCCTGGCGGTCACCAGGCGACGCTGGCGGCGTTCGACCCAATGCAGCGGCGGGTGCTGATCCGCGTCGAAGGGCTGAACCTGCCGGTTGATCCCGCGAAAGCCGTCGTCACGCTGAGCCTGAAGCCGGGAGTGATGCTGGTGTGGCTGGGCGTGATCATCGGCGTCACTGGGGGCTTGATTGCGGTGGTGCGGCGCACGCTCGAAGGGCGCGGCGCGCTCGAGGGGCGGCGGGTGCGCCTGCCGCGCGGGTTCGGCGAACTGGCGCGCTTTGTAAGTTCGCGCTGATATGGCGACACAGGATTACTACGAGATACTCCAGGTTGCGCCTGATGCCGATGAGGAGGCGATCAGCGCCGCCTATCAGCGCCTGCGCGAACAGTACAACCCCGAAAAGTTGAACGGCGCTGCTGCGGAATTGGTCGAACTGGCGCAGCAGCGCCAGGCTTTGCTCGATGAAGCATACGCTACGCTCTCCGATGCACAGCGCCGCGCGCAGTACGATGCGCAACGCCAGATAACGCCCCAGGACACGCCGGATTACCGTCCGCTGCCTCCAGCGCAACACACGGAACGTCCCCGCGATTTCAACCCCCGCCCGACGTTGAGCCAGACGGCGACATCCACACCGATTGCCGGTCCGGCAGCGGCGGTGATTGCGGTGCTGGCAATCGCGCTCGTGTCGATCATTGGCGGATTGATCCTGACTGGCGGCGGGAGGGTGCCGCAGGCTGTCCCCACTCCCACAACCTCGCCGATGGATGCGCTGGAGACCATGATCGCCCGCGCTCGCCAGATCGCCGAACAGAACGAGAACGATGCGCAGGCATGGCTGGACTACGCCAACCTCTTGTACGACAGCGTCCAGATTGTGCGGGAGCAGGCGCCCGATAGCGTGCTCTACCAGCAACGCCTGCCGCGCTGGATCGAAGCGGCGAACGCCTATGAGCGGGTTCTGGAACTCGATCCAACGAATGCCGTTGCGCGCGGCGACCTCGGCGCCTCCCGGTGTTTCTATGGCGCTGGCGCGGGTGATCAGACGTTCGTCGTTGAAGGGTTGAAGGACCTGGAAGCGGCAACCGCCGCGCGCCCCGAAGATACGCGCCTGCTGCTCAATCTCGGCTCGTGCCTGGCATCGACCCAACCGCCGCGCACCGACGAAGCCATCGAGGTCTGGCAGCGGATCATTTCAATTGCGTCAGCCGGATCGCCCGTTGCCAACGAAGCACAGCGCCTGATCGACCTGGCGCGCAGGTAGCGTGGTTTTCACAACGCTCGAACCGCACAACAACCGTCTTGCGCGCCGCGCTGGCTGAGCCTGTCGAAG
>DAOTWI010000312.1:0-2054 GCA_034436075.1 Roseiflexus sp. | reverse complement strand
TATTCCGCTATCCGCCTTGTAGCCCGGCGACTAAAGTCGCGGGCTACGGGAAGCGAAGCCCGCCTGCGCGGGCTCGACCGGGCGATACCGGATTATGTTCTCAAAAACCATCAGCCCACGGCGCCAGCTTTGAACATAGCGTGTGATAGAACACGGATTTGCGCGGATCAAGACGGATTCGCACGGATCAATAACCCCATTAACAAATCCGTGTGCATCCGTCGCACCCGTGTGTATCCGTGTCCTATTGCGGGTTGAGACGGATTCGCACGGATTAATAACCCTATAATAAATCCGTGTAAATCCGTCACATCCGTGTGTATCCGTGTCCTATCCCTGACCCCGCCCCAGCCCAATGATCAACGCGCTCTGCGGCGGAATCTCAGGCAGCGCATACGCGCTAATTGATCCATCGGCGCCGACGGTGAGCGGCGGCAGATCCCCGCTGCCGAAGAGCAGGTCGGGGGTGTAGACGCCGGGATCAAGCCCGCTCCGCGCGGTCGAGAGGGTCACGCCGGAGAGCGGGCTGGCGCTGAAGTTGATGATGACGATCACTGCGTCGTCGCTGCTGCGCCGCAGGAACGCCGCTGCACCGCCGGTTGCGTTCAGCGCGGTGAAATCGCCTTTGCCGAGCGCCGGACGGGTGGTGTGCAGGCGGATGAGGGTTCGATAGACATTGAGCAGCGAGCCGGGATCGGCGTCCTGCGCAGCGACATTGACCGCCGGGAAGTCGCTCTGGGGCGCCTGCCAGGGCGAGCCGGTCGTGAACCCCGCGCCCGGTTCGCCCGTCCACTGCATTGGCGTGCGGATGAGCTCGTCCGGTTTGGCGCCGCTCATGCCGATTTCTTCGCCGTAGTACACAAACGGCAGCCCTGGCGCTGTGAGCAGGGCGATGGCGGCGACGCGCGCCTTGCCGACATCGCCGCCGAGAACGGTCATCACCCGTTCCTGGTCGTGGTTGGTGAGGAACGGCGCCCAGCGCTGGTATGGCAGGCGGGTCAGCGCCTCTTCCATCGCCGTCAGGTATGGTCCCGGCGCGCCGGTGTTCGCAGAGCGCAGGATGCCTTCCGCCACGCCGAACTCGAAGTAGGTGTCGAGTTGGTCGGGATAGTAGGCGGCGAGTGAACCGGCGCGCCCGCCGAAAACTTCGCCAACTGTGAATGCTCCCGGTTTGATGCGCTCGATGGCGGCCTCGAACGAGCGCATCCAGGCATGCGTCTCGCGCGTGCCTTCCTGTTCGGAGCCGTTTTCGACCACATGCTTGATCGCGTCGAGGCGGAACCCATCGACCCCCATCTCGTTCAGCCAGAAGGCGGCGATCTTCTCCGCTTCGGCGACGACTTCCGGGTTGCGGTAGTTCAGATCGGGCATTTCAGCGACGAAAACGCCGTAGTAGTACTCGTTGCGCGCCGGTGACCGGTGCCACACCTGCTGCCCCCACGGTCCGCGGTAGCCGGGATCGACTGGCGACCAGATGTACCAGTCGCGGTAGGCGGACGCCGGATCGTTCAGCGCCGAGATGAACCAGGGGTGCGCGCTGGAGGTGTGGTTCAACACCAGATCGACGATCACCCGGATGCCGCGCCGGTTCGCCTCTGCCACAAGACGCTTGAAATCGTCGTTTGTGCCGTAGTCTTTTTCGATAGTGTAGTAGTCGATGACATCGTAGCCGTGGTAGCTGGCGGCTTCCGCTACCGGCATCAACCAGATGCAGGTCGCGCCAAGATCGGAACCGCCAGTCGGGTCGCCATCGTTGATGTAGTCGAGTTTCGCAATCAACCCGTTGATGTCGCCGATGCCATCGCCATTGCTGTCGTAGAACGAGCGCACGAAGATTTCATAGCAAACGGCGGTGTCCCACCATCCCTCCGGCAGCGGTCGCGGTTCCGCCGCCGGTCCGAGGGTGATGGTCGGAAACAGCGTCGGCAACGGCACGGTGGGAGTCGCCTCTGTGGGAGATGGCGCGTTCCCCGCCATGGTGGCGAGCAGCGCCGCCTCTTCGCTCAACGGCGTGGCGGACGGCGCCGCAGGCGGTTCGGCGGTCGGCGAGACTG
>DAOTWI010000311.1:0-1946 GCA_034436075.1 Roseiflexus sp. | reverse complement strand
TATTCCGCTATCCGCTCGTCCGCCCGGCGGCTGAAGCCGCGGGCTCCTGCTGCGAAGCCCGCCTGCGCGGGCTACATTGGGCGATACCGGATTATTGTCTCAAGCTCCATTGCCTGGATCAGCGCCGCAGGCGCATGAAACACATATCCATTGCATTATGTTGCCATCTCTGGCATAATAGATGCAATGAAATTTCACGACATACTGGCGCTGGTCGGCGACGAGCCGGTTTTCGAGACAGGGCTGCTGCTGGCAGGCGACGTGGACCCCGCCGACGTGCGGCGGCAGGTGTCGCGTTGGGTGCGGGATGGTCGTCTGTATCAATTGCGGCGTGGTCTCTATGCGCTTGCCCCGCCGTTCCAGAGAGTCCGGCCGCATCCCTTTGTCATCGCCAATCGGATGGCGCCCGCTTCATATGTCAGTTGCCAGTCGGCGCTGGCACACTACGGTTTGATCCCGGAGCATGTGCCGGTCACGATCAGCGTAACCACTGCGCGCCCTGGTCGTCGAGAAACGCCGCTGGGAGTCTACGAGTTTCACCACATTCAGACCGCTCTCTGGCGCGGCTACCGACTGGCCGACCTCGGCGGCGGGCAGAAGGCGTTTCTTGCCACGCCGGAAAAGGCGCTGATTGACCTGATCTACCTGCACCCCGGCGCCGACTCGCCCGACTATCTGCGCGAACTCCGTTTGCAGAACCTTGAGCGGCTCAACCAGGACGAGCTGCGACGATGGGCGAGTCTGGCGGATCGTCCCAAACTGCAACGGGCAGTCGAGCATGTGATCGATCTGGCGCGCACCGAAGCGGAGGAATACGAAACGTTGTGAAGGACTATCTCGCCGAGTCTTCCGCTCCATCTTCAGCACCACGACCGCGCCTCGCTGCTGGCTGGCAAGTTGCACGCAATCTTGCAACGTCCGCACCTCAAAGGGCGTGACCTCTACGACCTGCTCTGGTACCTCAGCGATCCAGAGTGGCCGCCGCCCAACCTGACGCTGCTCAACAACGCGCTTCGCCAGACCGGATGGGAACGGGAGGCGCTGACCGCTCAAACCTGGCGCGCCGTCGTCCGCCAGCGGCTGGAGTCGATCGCGTGGGAACAGGTCCTCGCCGACGTGCGTCCCTTTCTTGAAGCTGGCGCCGCTCACGACCTGTTGACGCCAGCGAACCTGATCAAACTGCTGGAGGGAAGATAAGAGCAGCAAGCCAGTCGCTCCTATCCCCGCGCCAGCGCCGCAGCGACCCACCGGAACCCTCTGACCAACTCTGTGCCAATCTCCAGGTATGCCCGGAGCAGCCCGGCATCAATGGCGAACAACCGCAGCAGTTCCTCGCGGGTCTGCGCCCGCTGCCACGCATCGGCAAGGAGGCGCACCGCGTCGGCGATGCACCCATCCACCGGCACATGTCGCCGCCGCGCCTCCCGTCGTAGACCGGTTCGATGCGCTGGCGCTCAGCGCGCAGCCCGGATGTGACGCGGCGCGCTATGTCGCCGAGGACGGCGGGGCTAGGTTGGCGCCGGGAGCGGCGCGGAATACGAGCCGGATGCCGGACGGGTTGGTCATAGACGCCTCCGGTGCGCGAAGATGGATGTATATCCACAATTATAGCGCATCTCATAGGACGATCAACCAGATATCGGACAATCTCGTGATCGGCGTTGGCTGAGCCTGTCGAAGCCAACGCCGATTGAGCCTGTCAAAGCCAACGCCAACCGCGCCACAGGTGCAGGCGTGATTGTCCAGGTTGAGGAGGAACTAATCCGGCATCGCCATGTCCAGCCCGCGCAGGCGGGCTTCACACCCGTAGCCCGCGACTTCAGCCGCCGGGCTACAAAATCCCCCGCAGCGCGCGTCAAACGAACCACAAGGATCACCCCTCGGCGCCGGGTTCCTCACCATTCGGCGGCGGCGCGGCAGGAGGGGTATCACCCGGCGGCGGGTCG
>DAOTWI010000310.1:0-3679 GCA_034436075.1 Roseiflexus sp. | reverse complement strand
TATTCCGCTATCCGTTCGTCCGCCCGGCGGCTGAAGCCGCGGGCTCCTGCTGCGAAGCCCGCCTGCGCGGGCTAGATCGAGCAATACCGGATTATTTTCTCACACTCCATACGCCGCGGGCTGCGGGTGCGAAGCCCGCCTTCGCGGGCTCTGTTGGGCGATACCGGAGTAAGTGCTCAAACGCCATCAACCGCGGGCGCCTGCTGCAAAGCCTGTGTGTGCGGGCTCGACCGGATTTCGTTCTTAGCGTTCATAAGTCCGCCGCGCCCGGACGACATCTGACAGGTCATGCCTGATCCCGAATTGAGGAGGCTCTCCATGGTCACCCCGCGATATGTATCACTTCTGCTCCTGATCGCGCTGGCAGGTGCGTTGTTGCTGCCGTTGCGCACGCAGGCGGCGGCGCGCAGCCCGGAGGAAGTGCCGCCGACGCAGCCGCCGTTTCGCGCGCGCCTCTTCCAGGAAACCGGACACACGGCGGTGAACTCGTTCCTCTCTTTCTGGGAGCGTACCCCAAACGCGCTCTTTGTGCTTGGCTATCCGATTTCGGCGCCATTCATTGAAGAAAGTTTTACGAACCCCGGCGAGTATTACCGGGTGCAATACTTCGAGCGCGCCATTCTCGAAGAGCACCCGGAAAACTACGGCACGCCCTACTACATCCTTGGGCGTTTGCTGGGCACGGAGATCGTCAAGGGGCGCGAGAATGAACCGCCGTTCCAGCCGGTTCCTGACCCGCGCGACGGCACATGGGACGAGTTCACCCGCCATACGTTGCGCAATTCACCCGCGCCATTCCGCAGTTTCTGGCTCAACAACGGCGGGTTGGCGGTCTTTGGTCGCCCGCTCTCCGAACAGTTCCAGGAGGTGAACCAGGCGGACGGCAAGGTGTACTGGGTGCAGTACTTCGAGCGGCAGCGCATGGAATGGCACCCCGATGAACCTGACCCGCGTTACCGTATTCTGCTCGGTCTGCTCGGCAACGAATACCGCGATGCGCACCATCAGGGCAACCCGGCATTCACCCCTGGCGCAACTGCGCCCGATCAGCCGCAGCCACCGCCTGCGAGCACGTTCGCCTATGGGTACAACGTCATTCTGTACGGTCAGGGGTCAACGTCGTGGCAGGATCGCCCGCGCGTGCTGCGCCTGGTGAAGGAGAGCGGCTTTGGCTGGGTGCGCCAGCAGGTGCGCTGGATGGACCTGCACGACCGCTCCGGCGCGATCTATTGGGCTGAACTCGATAACATCGTTGAAGACTGCCATCGGGAAGGGGTCAAGGTGCTGTTGAGCGTCGTCGCTGCGCCGTCATGGGCGACCCCCAACGGCAGAAATGGTTTGCCGTCCCGCGAACACTTCGGCACATTCGCCTATTTCATGGGCGAAATGGCGAAACGCTACCGCGGCAAGGTCCAGGCATACGAAATCTGGAACGAACAGAACCTGGCTGTTGAGAATGGCGGGCGCGTGCCGAATGCGTCGTTCTACATGGATATGCTGGTGCAGGCGTCGCAGGCGATCAAGGCGAACGACCCGGCGGCGCTCATCGTGTCGGGCGCGCCATCAAGCACCGAGACGAATGCGCCGACCATCGCCGTCAGCGATCTGGTCTTTCTGCAGCAGATGTTCGCCGACTCACGCTTCCGCGCGAATGTCGATATCGTTGGCGTCCACCCCGGCGGCGCCGCCAACCCGCCCGACACGTTCTGGCCCGACAATCCGGGACCGGGACCGGGATGGACGAACAGCCGCGAGTTCTACTTCCGCCGCGTCGAGGATGTGCGCGCGCTGATGGTGCGTTCCGGCTTGAGCGATATGCCAATGTGGGTGACGGAGTTTGGTTGGGCGACGCGCAACAACACGCCGGGATACGGCTTCGGCAACCAGATTTCGTTTGAGAAGCAGGCGCAGTATATTGTGCGCGCCTATCAGATGGCGCGCACGAATTATGCGCCCTGGATGACTGGCATGTTCCTGTGGCAGCTCAACTTCGCCGTTCCGTGGCGCGCGCAGGGCAACGAGTTGCACGAACAGGCGAGTTATGGCGTGATCAACGGCGACTGGAGCCCGCGCCCGGCGTATCTGGCGCTCAAGGCGATGCCGAAGTAGATGACTGTCAGCCGCGGGTGATGGGGGCGGTTCGGGAAGAGGCGGCAGGCCCGGCAAAGGTGACCGTCATCACGCGGATGGCAGTAGTGAAGTCTGGAGAGCGATACGCTCTCCAGATTTTTGTTTTCTCACAGACTTGGTGTAACCCCCGGTTGATTCGTTGCATCTCATGGGCGAAAGATCGACATTCTGTTGACAAAAGAAGGAGGTCACACGCCCATGAGTCGATTGATCGGTCGCTTAACGGGGGTTCGCGCCATGGGTGATCGGTACACGCTGACCTACTTCCTGGCTGCGCTGGGCAATGGCGGTATGGCAGTCACGTTCTTCATCTGGCTCAATTTCCTCGTTCCTCATCCGAAGACGCCAATCGTCACCTTTGACAGCATTGCAGCACTCTGGAGCAGGTCGGATCTGATTGGGCAGGCGCTCGTGCTGCTTGCACTGATAGGTGTGGCGATCTTTGCAGTACGCCATTTTCAGTCGCTGGCGTGGAACCTGAGCGAATTTGCACGCTTCCGCAGCAGCAGCGCCTACCGGCAACTGCGCGATACCAATGGCGCCGTGATGCTGATGGCGTTCCCGTTGACGCTGGCAATGACGATCAATGTGCTCTTCGTGAGCGGCGCAGTCTTTGTGCCCGGGCTGTGGAACATCGTTGAGTATCTCTTCCCCTTCGCAATGGCGGCGTTCGTTGCGGTGGGCGTGCTGGCGATGCGCACATTTAGTGACATTTTTGGGCGTGCACTGGCGAATGGTCACTTCGATTGCACGCGCAATAATAATCTCACCCAATTGCTGGCATCCTTCGCCTTCGCAATGGTTGGCGTCGGTCTGGCGGCGCCAGCGGCGATGAGCACGGTGAAGCTGACGATCGGGTTGTCGATCCTGGGATCGATTTTCTTTACCACGGCGGCGGTCGTGGTGGCGCTGATCCTGCTGGTGCTGGGGGCGCGGGCGATGTTGAGCCAGGGTCTGGCGGTTGAGGCGGCGCCGAGCCTGTGGCTACCGATCCCGCTGCTGACGCTGATAGGCATTGCAGTGCTCCGCATCAGTCACGGTTTGCACAATGGCTTCGATCTGCACATCGAAGCGCCGCACCGGTTGCTGATCACTGCGGTCTTCTTCAGCATGCAGCTACTGGCGGGGATGTTTGGCCTGTCGGTGTTGCGGCGCGTGGATTACTTCCGCACCTACCTGGCGGGTTCAGGGCGCAGCCCAGTCAGCTATGGGCTGATCTGCCCGGCGGTTGGTCTGTTTGTTTTCGGCATGTTCTTCCTGCACGTCGGTCTGGTGCAGAATGACCTGGTCACGAAGTTCTCGCCAGCTTACTTTGCGTTGTTGCTGCCGCTGGCGGCAGTGCAGGCGCTGGGTATCATCACGATGTTCCGGCTCGATAGCCGGTTGCTGGCGAGCCGCGCTCCGGCGCTTGCGGAGGCTGAGGCGGCGTGATAATGACCGTCGTGGGCGCAGATGACGGTCGCCTGTGCGCGATGGGCGCGGTTTGGGAAGAGGCGGCGCGCCCAAGTCGATGACGGTCGCCTGCGGGTGTTGGGCGCGGTTCGGGACC
>DAOTWI010000309.1:0-3277 GCA_034436075.1 Roseiflexus sp. | reverse complement strand
TATTCCGCTATCCGTTCGTCCGCCCGGCGGCTGAAGCCGCGGGCTCCTGCTGCGAAGCCCGCCTGCGCGGGCTCGACTGGGCGATGCCGGATTATTGGCTCAAAAACCATGAGATGGCGGGTTCGATAACAATTGTGCGTCACGCTGATCAGGTGGCAGGCAAGCTTGCCGATGCCCTGACCGCCGGCGGTCTGATCTACGGCGCAGGCGACGCCTATGCGTCGCTGATCACCCCTTCGTCGTGCGTGGTCGATCATGCTGCGACTACGGCGCTCGCCGATGATCTTGCGCTGCTCTGGCGCTTCTACCGCACCTGGAACGATCTGTACCGCGCGTCGCTGGCAGGCGAGGCGCCGCGCTGGATCGCCGGGTTGTGCGAGTACGGACTCCACCCCGACGAAATCAAGGCGCAGCGCATCACGCTTGCCGCCGGACTCACGCCGCGTTTCTGCCGGGTCGATTATGTGGCGATTGGTCCGCTGCGTGTGGTTGCCGAGGTGCAGTGGAAATCGGGCGGGCTGGGACTCTTTGCGGGCATCCACGATGTTCACGCGGCAGTCGTGCCTGCCACTGCCGGGAGTCCTGGCAATCTGGCAGACTCCTTCCGCGAGATGATCCTGGGGTGCAGCGGTAATGACCCGGTTGCGGTCAATCCGGTCCGGTCCGTCTGGTATCGCGGCGAGCACTACCTGCGGCGCGCCTGCAACCATCGGGGCATGCGCTACATCGTTTTCGACCGGCGCGAGGGAGCGCGGCGAGTCATCGAGCGCAGCGGCAGATTCGTGGTCACGGACAAAGGCAGGTTGTTGCCCGTCGATTTCCTGTATGCGCAGGAACTCCTGCCAGTGATTGCGCCAGCCATGATCGTGCGGTTGGCGCAGGCTGCGGTTGACGGCAGGCTCTGGATCGAGACGCCGCTTAACTACGTGTACCGCCAGAAATGGGGCATGGCGCTGCCCTTCATGCCGGACTATGCCCACCTGTTCGACGACCGGCTGCGCGCGCTGTTCGGCGCCGTCGCATTACTGCACGAAGGGAAGGTCGATCTCAGCGCGCTGGCTGACGGCGTCCCAGAAGCTATCGAACAGCAGTTGCGCGCAGTCCGAACCATTGACGATCTGGCGGGTCTCTCGACGGCGGCCCGGCGATTAATTGTGCTGAAATGCGGCAGCGGCAGCGGCGCGTATTACAGCCAGGGGCGCGGCGTGCTGCGGCTCAACGGCTCACGCAGTACGGCGCAGAAAACGCTCGCATTTGTGAAGGAACGGCTGGCGCAGGGCGAACCGTGGATCGTCCAGCGGTATGTGGATGCGACGTATCCCGTCGATGTGTGCCTGCCGTGGGCGACGCATGCGTTGCACTCCATCGACGCGCATGCGCGCTTCATGGTCTACGCGACCTTCGATGCGCACGGGACGCCATACCTGATCGGCGGGCTTGGCAACTTCAGCAGCGAGTGGAAAGTCAGCGGCAAATCGGCGCGCCTCGATGAGCAGGGACGCATTGCGGGCGCGGCGTTCAATGAGATGCGGTTGCGGGGGGGAGTGGGGAGTGGGGAGTAGGGGGAACCGGGAACCGAGAACTGAGAACTGAGAACTGAGAACCAAGAACCAAGAACTGAGAACCAAGAACCGAGAACTGAGAACCAAGAACCGAGAACTGAGAACCAAGAACCAAGAACTGAGAACCAAGAACCAAGAACCGAGAGCCGTTGTCCAATTTTCAACCTTACCGCTTTCAGCCCATTGTAAACGCTTAACCTTCAACCTTCAACCTTCAACCTTCAACCTTCAACCTTCAACGTGCGCGCCTTCGCCCTGCTGTTGGCGCCATGCTTCGTACTCGCGGCGACCTTCCTCGCTCAACGGGTAATAGACCTGCGGTGATCCGCCCTGTGCCAGTTTCATGCGGCTGAACTCTTCCCATTCGGCGTGGTGACGCGCTACGCGCACCACTTCGCTCGCCAGTTGCTGCGGGATGACCACTGCGCCGTCGTCATCAGCAATGATGATGTCGCCGGGCAAGACCAGCACGCCGCCGCACGCCACTGGCACATTGTACCCCCACGGCATCAACCCCGCCTGGGTCGCATAGTTTGGCGTGAACCCGACTGACCAGAGCGGCACATCCAGTTCCCGAATGCGCGCCCAATCGCGCACACACCCGTCAATGACCATGCCTGCGCCGCCTCGCCCTTTGAAACAGGTGGTCAACATTTCGCCAACGCAGCCGGTTGAAGGATCGCCGAACGCCTGCGCCACCAGCACGTCGCCCGGCTCAATCGTCTCGAAAACCATCCACAGTGCGCTGCTCTTCTCGGCGTGTTCCGGTCCCATCCCGGAAGGAACGTCCTCACGCTGCGGCATGAACTGGAGCGTCACCGCCGGACCGACCACCCGGCGACCGGGGGTGCGCGGCTGCGGACCGCGGATGAACGTTCGCTGCACCCCCATTTTGTACAGTGTCGCACTTGCCGCCGCGCTGCTCACATCGCGCAACTGCTCAATCAGCGCGTGCTCCGGGCGCACGATGCGTCCGTGAACCGGCAGCGTAATGTCAGCGGGAGGCAGGCGGTCAACTGTCACAATCTCGTCTGGAATCATTCCGTTCTCCTGGTGCAGCGGGAACAGGCGAATTATTGCACCATTATACCGCCATCTCCATCTCTTCATCGTAGACGTGCCAGAAGATGCGACAGGCAACGACGAATCCGCACGACTCAAACAGGCTTTGCGCAGGAGTATTCCAGCTGCCGACGCTGAGCAGCGCCTGGTTCAGTTCCATTTCGCGCATATTCCGCAGTGCCAGCAACAGCAGCGCCCGCCCCAGACCCTGGCGGCGATAGGCGGGGTGTACGCCGATCAGATCGACCCAGGCGCTGGCGAATCCAAGCTGCGCGTTCTCCTCGGCGCAGACCGAACAGCGGCAAAATGCCGCCAGTGCGCCGTCTGGAGCGACAGCCACCAGGTCGAGGCGCGGATCATAGGACAGACTGCGCATCCATTCCACCCGTTCAACAATTGTTTCAGATGCGGTCGCAAATGCAGTGTGATGCAGATTGACGAGCGCTGGCGCTTCCAACTCGCCTGCGGCTGGGCGCAGCGTACATCCGGGAGGAACGACAGGATCGGCAATCGGGAGATGAAGCCAGCGACGCATGCGGATCATGTGCCACTCCTCGCGGCGCAGACCGCTGCGCGCCAGCAATGCCGCGCGATACGGGTCATCGTCACGCACAGGAACGCAGAGGACGGCGCGCTCGCCGTGCTGCTCTGCA
>DAOTWI010000308.1:0-3576 GCA_034436075.1 Roseiflexus sp. | reverse complement strand
TATTCCGCTATCCGTTCGTCCGCCCGGCGGCTGAAGCCGCGGGCTCCTGCTGCGAAGCCCGCCTTCGCGGGCTCCGTTGGGCGATACCGGATTATGTTCTCAAACTCCATAAGCCGCAGGTTACGGTTGCGAAGCCCGCCTGCGCGGGCTAGACGTGGCGATACCGGATTATGTTCTCAAAAACCATAATGCCAGCGAAACGATTTCTCTGTCGCACAGGAGAATTGCTTCAGTCGTCGCCACGCTCTGCTTGCGTCAGGCGCTTCCCTCGCGGTATGCGATGAAGGGAGCGCGTGATTTTATCAGGAAGATCAACCAGATCTTGGACAATCTCGTGATCGGCGTTGGATTCGACAGGCTCAGCCAACGCCAACCGCTCCACAGGTGCAAGCGTGTTTCTCCAGGCTTCGATTGATCTTCCTATTAGATAACTCTACTGCCGCTCGCTATGCTTTCCGTTGACCAGTGCGGCAACCGTCTGATCGCGCCGCATCACATCGAGCAGGCTGACAACGGTTTGATGCACTTTGTAGCGCACCATGCACGCCAGCGCGTCCGGGTCGCGCCGGTGACACGCATCGAGAATCGCCTGGATCTCGAACAGGGAAGCGCGCGCCCGCTCCGGGAAGGCGTACAACTGAAACCGCCGGTAGCGCGCGCTCAAGTCCCAGAGTTGCGTAATCAACTGCACCAGATGCCGCCGGCCCGTCGCCTGGTAGATGGTGAAGTGAAACTCGCGGTGCAGATCAAGAAATGCATCGAAATCATCAATCGTTGCGGTCTGTTCCATCTCGATTTTCAATCGATCGAGGGTCGCCAGATCGGCGGCGCTCAGACGCGGCGCCGCCAACCGCGCCGCCAGTTCTTCGAGCGACTCGCGCACCTGATAAATGTCGAGCAACTCGTCGACTGACAACGACTCGACGAAAACGCCGCGATGCGGCACGATCCGCACCAACCCGCTCGATTGCAGGCGCGCCAGCGCCTCGCGCAGCGGCACCAGGCTGACGCCGAAACGCCGCGCCAGTTCGTTCTGATCAAGACGCGACCCCGGCGCAAGTTCACCGCTCAGGATCATGTCGCGCAGACGCGCCATGACCTGCTCGGTCATGGTGCGTTGGGGAAAGTCGTTCATGGTCTGTGCTTGCTTGGAAGAGTGAGAACCACTCATATTTTATATTATTTTTGTTTGTTCTGTCAAGGGGGTGGTGTCTGAGGGTGCTGGCATGATGATGCGCCACGAGGCGCCCCGGTGCGGCGGGCTAATGAACATGCAAAAAACGATCCGGCATTCGCGCTGCCTGGCGACTGATAGAGCATATTCCGCTATCCGCCCACCCGCCCGGCGGCTGAAGCCGCGGGCTCCTGCTGCGAAGCCCGCCTGCGCGGGCTAGATCGGGCATACCCGATTATTTTCTCAAAAACCATACGTCGCGGGCGCCTGCTGCAAACCTGCCTGCACAGGCTGAACTGGCGACGGATTCATTCTTTTCAAAAACCATAAGTCGCGGGCTACGGGAAGCGAAGCCCGCCTGCGCGGGCTCTTTTTTTGTGGCGCCGCCAGAGCCTGCGGCAACGTAACGTGATGCTCCCGATCAGGGTGGTGCAGGATGGCGTCTTTGCCGCCGCCCTGCACCGCCAAAGACGATACGCACCGCTCCGCCGAAGGCAAAAAGAGCCATTACTGTCACTTGACACCAGGCATACACCATCGTACACTACAGGCACTGTATATATTTTATTGCGACAGGCACGTGCGTATGGCGATCACCATCACCCGCGCCGAAGCGCGCGACATCCGCTTCCCCACCTCCCGCACTCTCGACGGATCGGACGCAATGAACCCCGATCCCGACTATTCGGCGGCTTATGTCATCCTCTATACGAATGTTCCCGGTCTGGCAGGGCACGGGCTGACGTTTACCATCGGACGCGGCAATGAATTATGTGTAGCAGCCTGTCAGGCGCTGTTGCCCACGGTGCTGAACCGTTCCTTAGAGTCCATCACTGCCGATATGGGCGCCTTCTGGCGCATGATCACCGGCGACAGCCAGTTGCGCTGGATCGGACCGGAGAAAGGGGTCATTCACCTGGCGACCGCCGCGGTCGTCAATGCCGTCTGGGATTTGTGGGCGAAGGCGGAACAGAAGCCGCTCTGGAAACTGCTGGTCGACATGTCGCCAGAGGAACTGGTGCGCTGTATCGATTTTCGCTACATCTCCGATGCGCTGACGCCGGAAGAAGCGCACGACATTCTGCGCCGCCAGCAGGCGACGCGCGCTGACCGCGAGGCGGAGATGCGCGCGCACGGGTTCCCCGCCTATACGACCTCCGCTGGCTGGATCGGCTACTCCGACGACAAGGTGCGCCGCCTGTGTCAGGAAGCGATCGACGCCGGTTTTCAACATATCAAGATGAAGGTCGGGCGCGATCTCGACGCCGACCGCCGCCGCGCCCGCCTGATCCGCGAGGTTATCGGACCCGACCGCAAACTGATGGCGGACGCCAACCAGGTGTGGGATGTGCCGCAGGCAATCGCCTGGATGCGCGAACTTGCTGAATTTGATCTCTGGTGGATCGAAGAACCAACCAGTCCGGACGACATTCTGGGTCATGCCGCGATTGCCCGCGCCGTAGCGCCAGTCGGCGTCGCTACCGGCGAGCATGTGCAGAATCGCATTATCTTCAAGCAACTGCTCCAGGCGAACGCCATCAGTTTCTGCCAGATTGACGCATGCCGTCTTGGCGGCGTCAATGAGGTCCTGGCCGTCATCCTCATGGCGGCGAAGTTTGGCGTGCCGGTCTGCCCGCATGCCGGCGGCGTCGGGCTGTGCGAGTATGTGCAGCATCTGTCACTGTGGGATTATATGTGCGTCTCCGCATCACTGGACAACCGCGTGATCGAATATGTCGATCATCTGCACGAACATTTTCTCGACCCGGTCGTCATTCGCAATGCCCGCTACATGCCGCCGCAGGCGCCTGGCTACAGCATCGAGATGAAATCCGAGTCGCTGGCGATGTACGAATATCCGAACGGTGCAGTCTGGCGCGATCTCGGTTGAAGGCGAAGAGAGGCGAGCGGCAAGAGGCGAGCGGCGAGCGGCAAGAGGCGAGCGGCGAGCGGCAAGAGGCAAGAGGCGAGCGGCAAGAGGCAAGAGGCGAGCGGCAAGAGGCAAGCGGTAAGAGGCAAGAGGCAAGCGGTAAGAGGCGAGCGGCAAGCGGTAAGAGGCGAGCGGCGAGCGGCAAGAGGCAAGCGGCGAGCGGCAAGAGGTAAGAGGCGAGAGAATAAGGTGGAAGGGTTGACGGTTGAACGTGGAAACTTTGTATATTTCACACAAAACTGCAACAGATCGCAGGTGTAAAGAAAAGACAAGAGGTGCAAAAGTGAAAGGTGTACAGGTGAGCATGCGCTTCTGACCCTTCGCCCTTGTCTCGTAACCTCCGAGCCGGTTCTCAGTTCTTTGTTCTCGGTTCTCAGTTCTTTGTTCTCGGTTCTCGGTTCTCGGTTCTCAGTTCTTTGTTCTCGGTTCTCGGTTCTCAGTTCTTTGTTCTCGGTTCTCGGTTCTCAGTTCT
>DAOTWI010000307.1:0-2719 GCA_034436075.1 Roseiflexus sp. | reverse complement strand
GGCGGCCGGAGCCGGCGCCTCCAGCGCGGGAACGGCTATCGGCGAGCGCTGCGGCGGGATGGCGGTCGGCGTGATCTGGTCGCCGGTTGACGTGGCAGTGAGGACGGTAGCTGGTGAGAGCGTCGCCGGAACAGCGGATGACGACGTTGCCGGTCGGTTGGTCGTCGCGCACGCGGTTCCGCTGATGAGGATGCTGACACTGATGAGGAAACAGATAAACGGTGACCGTTGCATAAGCGGAAACCTTTCTGCACCGCATCCTCTACGGCGTCACAGGGCGCAGCGACTCGCCGATGGCATGCAGTTCGTCACGGCTCAGCGGCTCGTGAGCGTTCACCGCCGAACCGGGCGCGCCAAAGATCGTCACAGTGGTCCCATTCAGTACGACGACGAGCGTCCGGTTCCACCCCAGCACCTGGTTGTCGCCGCCCCTGACCGGCGTTTCATAGATCACCGCCGGGCGCCCCTGGATCACGATCGTGTCATCCACGTTCCGCGCTCCGTCCCAAAACGCGGCGTGCGTGGCGGGCGGCGGGCGGACGCCTGCATCCTGCATGACGACGATCTCGCGGGCGCCGTTCCAGCGGTAGCGGGAGATGACGGCATAGGATGCATCCGCGCCCAGCTCCTGCACCGCGATGAGACGACCTTCAGGCGCCCACACCTGAAAGGGCGCCCGTTCCAGCACGCGCGCCATCCCGTCGACGGGCTGTGAACGTTCTCGGACCACGATCTGGTGATAGAAGGCTACGACATCGTCGGCTGCGCTGAGGGCGGTCGCCAGCGCCGCAACGATCACGGCAAGCGCTGTCCACGCAGTGATGCGCCCGTAGCGCCGCCATCGGGCCGGTCGGGATTCCAGGATACAAGCATCCTGGAAAGAACTGGTCATCACCTCCCGGATTTCCTGGCGATACTTCATTGTTTACCTCCTTGTCATCGTCGTTTATCGTTCTTGCTCGTCGGCGCCTCAAACTCATAACGGCATCCCCTACTGGTCATGTCTCTTCTACCGGCAGGGGCGCGAGCGGCAACCGTTACAATATATGATGTCACAGGCCCAACTGCCGCAGGGAGGATTCGGATTAGACGAAGTAATATATCGCCGTACAACTCTGTCGGGACAATCTGCACAGCCGAAAGCAGGAGCGCACCAACTTCCACAGGCCGACTCAATCGTGCATCCAAGAAATGAGTCCTGGCATGAAAGACCTGGACATCCGAATCCATTGCAGGGAGAGGGGTCACAACCTTGTCCTGTAGCAAGCCTTGTAGTCGATTTCAGCCCAAAGATCATGAGTGATACGGCGATTAGCAGGCGTAACGGTTCTCGCATGGTATAACCTCCCTTTTACATGGATGCTGTAATGGAAATAAGGTCATCTATGGTCGCACCGAAACCTACGACTGCAATGGTCCAATTCACGTCAACCCAAGAAGCCATTAGCCAGGTCGGGTTCAACGTGTCAGCAGAGAATTGCACTGGGCGGTCGCGGATCCATCTCAGTTCAGTGGCATTACGAAGTGTTGCTGCCTTATCCGCTCTTGGTCGAAAATCCACGAAGATCAGCTCATTTGCACCTTTCTCGTAATGGAGCAGAACGTCTGTCACGCTGCCTCCAGCGTTCCGAAAGACACCTACCTCCTTGAGGATAAAGTCGTGCGAAGAAGGGATAAGAAGCTTTGCAGGCGAGATACGTATCGCTTCCTCTAGTGAATTCACCTTCTCTTCGCTTCGCACGATGATGCCAGATGATGCTGCTGTAGCCCTGTCGCCTGATTTCGGCCCCACAATGAGCAATCCCGCCAGCATCGCCCCGCGTTTCAAAAATGAGCGTCGCTCTTGACCGATATTTCCTTGTGGCAACAGTGCGTGCTGGACGAACTGAATGACGCGCAGCGCCCGGCGCGGTCCGAGCTTGACGGCGAGATGAGCCCGCATGCGCAAGCCGGTAAATACCTGCACCCGTTCGCCTGCGATCTCCACCAGCGCAGGCTCCCATCTCCAGCCAGGGCGCGCAGTATTCAGCAACGTTTGCATAGCGGGATCATGAAGGCTCCTGGCTTTCAACCAACCCTGAGTTGCGTGCTCGATCTGTCGAGCCAATTCAGTGCATCGCATACAGCCGCTGTCAAACAAGAGATAACGTTCCATCGCATACCTCGCTGAACGCATACGAACGTGCGGTCGGTCATCCAGGATGCTCAGGCGCCTGGTTCGCTCGGAGAAACGAGCGATGGGCATCGGCGGTATGGCATGAATGACCGTGTATTGGCATCAGTGTGCAACGCTCCCGAACAATCCCCAGTATACAGCGCGCCATGCCCGGCCACAAGTGAACAAGTTACCGACATTGCCCAACCAATTGCTATGACGCTGGCGCGGACCATGCTGGCATCCTCCTGGATCGCGCGGTTGGCATCCTCCTGGATCGCGCGCCGAAAGAGATGGCGCGTTGAGCGCGTGGCGCGACGCAGCAGCGAAAGGGGCAGGTCTGCGACATGTTCCCCCATAGGCGGTCAGATGGATGCCCCGTGCGGCGCAGCCAGCAGTTCCCACCGTCCCCAGTAGTACAGGATGGCTGCGCTGCGCCCCGGCAGCCGCAGTTTGCGGTACACCTCCGTCGCCAGGTTGGCGATGCGGCGCGCCGACAGGCGCAGGTCCTGCGCGATCTGTTGGTTGGTCCGTCCGTGGGCGATGGCGCGCAAGACCGCGCTC
>DAOTWI010000306.1:0-5573 GCA_034436075.1 Roseiflexus sp. | reverse complement strand
CGCTCGGCGCTGCGCTGCTGGCGCTGGCGGCTGCAATTGGCGTGGCGTTGACCTTCGACCCGGCGCGCGCCGGTTTTCAACTGGTCGAAAGCGTCGCGTGGGTGCCGTCGTGGGGCATCAGTTATACCGTCTCGGTTGATGGCGTCAGTCTGTGGCTGGTGGTGTTGACCGCGTTCCTGGCGCCGGTTGCGCTGGCAGCCAGTTGGGGAACGATTGAGCGCCAGGAGCGCGCATTTCACGCGCTGGTCTTGTTTCTCGCAAGCGGTTTGTTTGGCGTCTTTACGGCGCAGGACATGCTGCTCTTCTATGTCTTCTTCGAGTTCACGCTGGTGCCCACGGCGCTGCTGATCGGCGTCTGGGGCGGCGCGGAACGACGCTACGCCGCGATCAAGTTCTTCGCCTACACCTTTAGCGGATCGGTCTTTCTGCTGCTGGGGATTATCGGGTTGTACCTGCTCCACGGGCAGGCGACCGGCGTCTATACCTTCGACATTGCGACGATCCTGGCAAGCCTGCAACTCGGTACGCTGCGACTCGACGCTGGCGCTGAACGGTTGATCTTCGGGCTGTTCTTCATCGGCTTTGCGGTCAAGGCGCCAATCTGGCCCTTCCATACCTGGATGACGACGGCGCACGCCGAAGCGCCATCATCAGGCGCGGTCGATGTCATCGGGTTGTTGATCAAAATTGGCGCGTATGGGCTGATCCGCTTCAATGTGCAACTCTTCCCGGCAACCGCTGCCTGGGCGGCGCCAGCCGTCGGCGTACTGGCGGTCATCGGCATGCTGTACGCGGCGTGGATTGCGTACCAGCAGACCGATATGAAACGTCTGCTGGCGTATGCTTCGGTCAGTCACCTGGGGCTGATTGTGCTGGGCATTTTTGCGCTGAATGCACAGGGAATCGCGGGTGCAGTGGCGCATATGGTCAATAGCGCCCTGACGACCGGCGCGCTGTTCCTGGTGGCGGGGATGCTCGCGGCGCGGCGCGGCTCGCGTGAACTGAAGGCGTTCGGCGGGTTGTGGAAGGCGACGCCGTGGCTCGGCAGCCTGACGCTCCTGCTGGCGCTTGGCTCGATTGGTTTGCCCGGTTTGAACGGTTTCGTCAGCGAATTCGCTGTGTTGCAGGGGTCGTGGCGTTCGCCGGGGCTTGGCTGGCGCTATGCGTTGCCTGCCCTTCTGGGTGTGGTATTTGCGGCGGTCTATTTGCTGCACATGTATCGAACGGCGTTCCTGGGCGATACGCCGCCGGAACTGGCGCAGGCGCCCGATGTGCGTCCGCGTGAACTGGCGCTGCTCGTTGTCCTGGCGGCGCCGGTGGTGGTGTTCGGGTTGTATCCCAATCTGCTGTTCGGACCAATGCAGCAGTCGGTGACGCAGATTGCGCAGGGGACGCTGCCGTTTCTGGCGAGTCGTTGAACGTCGTGGTTTCGACGTGGAATAGCATACAGATGACCGAAATCGTTATTCCTCCAATCGACTGGCGTGTCGCAACGCAACTCAGCATCATCTTCGGCTGGGCGTCGGTGTTGCTGGTCATCGCCTTGTTCGTGCCGCGTTCCCGCACCCGCATCGTCGGGTATCTGGCGATTGCAGGAACGATTGTTGCGGCAGCGGCTGGCGTTCCGCTGTGGGGCGTCAACGCCGAGACCTTCAGCGGCATGCTGCGGCTGGACGCCTATAGCCTGACGCTGAACTGGCTGTTTCTGGCAGCAGCGGCGATCACGATCGTGCTGTCGCTCGACTATCTGCCGCGCCAGGGGATCGAGCGGAGCGAGTATTATGTGCTGGTGCTGTTCGCCACCGGCGGCATGATGCTGCTGGCGCAGGGCGCCGATCTGATCATCCTCTTCCTGGGGCTGGAACTGCTGTCGATTGTGTTGTATGTTTTGACCGGCTTCGCCTATCCGCGCAACGCCTCAGAAGAAGCGGGGATGAAATACCTGCTGATCGGCGCATTCGCCGGCGGCTTTGTCGTCTTCGGCATTGCGCTGTTGTACGGGGCGACCGGCAGCATGAACCTGCGCGCCATCGGCGAGACGCTGGCGCAACAGGTGTTGACGCTCGAAGAACGCACCTATCTGCTGGCAGGCGCGGCGCTGGTTGTTGTCGGTTTCGGCTACAAAGTTGCGATGGCGCCATTCCATATGTGGGCGCCGGATGTTTACGAAGGCGCGCCGACGCCGATCGCCGGGCTGCTCTCGGTTGGCAGCAAGGCGGCAGGGTTTGCGGCGCTGCTGCGGTTTCTGGTCGAGGCGCTGGCGGGCGAATGGCAGATCTGGGCGCCAGTGCTGGCGGCGCTGGCGATTGCAACGCTGGCGGCCGGCAATATCGGTGCGCTGACGCAGCGCAACGTCAAGCGCATGCTGGCGTATTCGAGCATCGGGCATGCCGGGTACATCCTGTTCGGCGTGATCGCCGCCGGCGCGCCAGGCGGCATCGCCGGGCAACGTGGCGTTGAGAGCGTCCTGCTCTACCTGATCGCCTACACCTTTACGAACCTTGGCGCATTCGGCGTGCTGATCGCGCTCGAACATCGCGGCGAAGCGGCGTGGGACATGAGCGACCTGGCAGGGTTGTGGAACCGGCGCCCCTGGCTGGCGGTCGCCATGGCGGTCTGCATGCTCTCGCTGGCTGGCGTCCCGCCGACCGCCGGTTTCTGGGGGAAGTTCTACGTGTTCACCGCCGCCTGGCTGGCGGGCATGGGCTGGATCACGGTGATCGGCGTTATTATCGCTGCAATTGCGGCATTCTACTATCTCCGCATTGTCGCGCAGATGTTCATGGCAGAACCGGCGCGCGAAGCGCCGCTGCCGATGGACCGCGCCCTGCGCGTGGGTCTCGCGCTGGCGACGCTTGGCGTGCTGATCCTGGGCTTCATCCCGACGCCTGCGATTGACCTGGTGCAGCGGGTGGTGTTGGGGGGGTAGGAGAACTGAGAACCGAGAACTGAGAACCCCCGATTGGCGACCGTCACCGGGTCCGAAACCGCCGCGTCCTGCTGCGGATGTCGTGTGGCGCAGGCATGCCACTCATCGCCCATGACCATGGGGTGACGGTCACCTGCGCCGCGCGGTTTTGCTTCAGCAAAAGGCGTTGGTGTTGGAGGGATTGTCGGCGTCGGCGTCGCGGGAACTATCGGCGTCGGCGACAGCCCTGGCTCTGGCGAAAACGCCGGCGGGCGTCCGGGGAACACGGGTGTTGGCGTCGGGAACATCAGGATGGGTGTCAACGACAGGGGCCAGGGCAGCGTTGAGTCATAGATGAGCATGGGTACTGGAGTCGGTGGCGTCCAGGGCGTCGGATCGACAGGCGCCGGCGTTGGAGACATCTCGATGGGCGTCAGCGACAGGGGCCAGGGCAGCGTTGAGTCATAGATGAGCACGGGTCCTGGCGTATCGATGTGCGTCTGGAGCGACGACGGCGTAGCAGACTGGAAAGGAGACCGTTCCGCCACAACAACGGTCACAACCTCAGAGCGCACCCCATTTCCTTCAGCAACGTTCGTAATCGTCGCCCCCGGCGTCACCGTATCGCGCACCCGAACGTCAATCTGGATCAGAACAGGCGTGGAAGGGCTGACCGTCAGTGGGCATCGAACGACCGAACCGGATTCAACCCCGCAGACGCTCCCCGGACTTGCTGAGATCGCCGCCACTTCGAGATCAGGACTGATCGCGTCTGTCACGATGACCTCTTGAGTCGCATCGACCTGGGCAGTGACTCCAACATAATAACTGAACTCCATCCCGGGCGCAGCCACTGAGACCGATGCCATCTTGTAGACCTGGATGGTCGAGTGCCCATCCGGCGGCGGTATGGTTATGGTAGGGAGAGGCGCAAGCGTGGCAAAGCTCAGAAATGGCGTGAAGGTTGGCTGCGGGACGATTGGAGCGACATACTGATCTCCGTCCGATCCGCCTGATCGCAGGAATGACTCGAACATCAAGACGATCAGCAGCACGACGATACTCACAACGGAGACGAACAGCGGCGGCGATCGCCAGTTGACGCGCGGTTCCGGCGCCGGATAGGTTCGCTCAATAACCCTCTCGTCAGGTGTGAGGTCCGGGTCTGGAGCGCCAACCGCAGCGACGGGAACCGCTAACTGGAGCGTCGGCAGGGACGTATGGGCGGCGACAGCCGCCAGGTCGGCTGCCAGCGCGCCTGCTGACTGGTAGCGTTCGCGCGCGTCCTTCGCCAGCGCCCGCTCCAACACGCGCTGGATGTCGGCGGGCAACGCGGGTTGCAGCGCCCGCACATCCGGGATCGGCTCAGTCACGTGCGCAATCAGCGCGCCAATCGGCGTATCGGCGCGGTAGGGAGGTCGCCCGCTCAGCATCTCGAACAGCATCGCCCCCAGCGCGTACACGTCCACCAGCGGCGAAAGCCCGCCGGGCCGGGTCAGTTCCGGCGCCATATACTCTGGCGTGCCAATGACGCCGCTGCGCGTCAGGATGGTGGCCGTCTGCATCACGCTGACGACGCCAAAATCAGCCAGGTACGGCTGGTCGGTGTGGTCGAAGAGCACATTGTCGGGTTTGATGTCGCGGTGGATCAACCCGGCGGCGTGCGCCGCGTCGAGGGCTGGCGCTAGCTGGCTGATGATCCGCACCGCCTGGGCAAAGGGCAGTGGTCCGTGTCTGAGCCGATCCGCCAGCGAGCCGCCGGTCATCAGGCGCATGACCATAAACGGCTGCCCGGCGTCCTCGCCGGAGTCGTAGAGCGGCACAATCGCGGGGTGCTCCAGTGCGGCGACCGCCTCGACCTCGCGCTGGAAACGGGCGCGGAAGGTGGATTCGTGCAACAGTTCGCGCGGCAGGACTTTGATCGCCACTTCGCGGTCAGCTTCGGGGTCGTAGGCGCGGTACACCACCGCCATACCGCCACGCCCGATTTCGCCAGGGACCTGAAAGCGTCCTATCGTGGCTGGGGTCATCAGTGCGCCTCCAGAAGAACGCGAGGATGACCAACCGCACAAGAGCGGATCATCGCGCCCAACAGTCGCTTCGCTGGAAACGTGAGCGTCGTTGCTCGTCTGGAGAGACGTTACTGATCTTGAGACGCAGTGGTGCGGTGAGATGTTCCAGGGTCTTCCGCCGGGGCAAACCCTATGAGTGAGACGTATACGTCTGTTGCGCCTTACCACATGCGCACGAAGATCGAACAGCAGCAGATCACAGATTACTCATCGCGACAATATTCCTCAATCAGTTTATTAAGCGTATGCTCATCAATGTTCTGTACATATGTGCTGACAAAGCGCTCAATAGCGATCTGCCCGTTCTCGAAAAACTCCACTTCCCAGCGCTCGCCGGGCACAACCATTTCGACCATAATCGAGTTGCGTATATGCGTCAATCTGTAGGCGATTTTCGCATCCTCAAGTCTGTCAAGAAACTCTAGCAGCTTACCTAGAGCAGTTTGAGCCAATGCAGTCATCGATCAAGCCTTATAGGAAGATCAACCAGACATTGAACACTCTTGCAGGCGTTGACCATCTCGCGGTTGGCGTTGGCTTCGACAGGCTCAGCCAACGCCAACCCAGCAGCGCCCCAAGACCTGCCGCCCATC
>DAOTWI010000305.1:0-3318 GCA_034436075.1 Roseiflexus sp. | reverse complement strand
CGGCGCCTCGCCCCTACGATGCCGGTTCCAACCGGACGCGGATTGTTTTGATTTCGAATGGGCGGACGTTGCACTGCACGGTATGCCCGTCCACGGTCACCGGTCCGGTTTCGCGCTCCAGGAGATCGACTTCCACTGCCGATTCGACCGGGCGCCCGAAATCGAGGCGCACCAGACCGCGCTGGTTGTGCGCTTCGTACATGCGCACAATCAGACCGTCGCCGTCGTCCGCCGTCTTGATTGTTTCAACAATGACGTGATCGCTCTCCACGCGCAGGAACGACCGTCCTTCCGCCGGGATCTCGCCGGTGACGGTCACCGGGCGTAGCGGCGCGTTCAGTTCATAGGCGCGCCGGGTGACCTGCGCCTCGCGCCAGTCGCCGGCGTGCGGCAGCAGGCTGTAGGTGAAGCGGTGAACCCCGCGGTCTGCCTGCGGGTCGGGGATGACCGCCGATTTGAGCAGCGAGATGCCGAGGGTGTTGTGGATCAGGCTGTGCCCGTACTTCCCGTTGTTCAGCAGCGCCACGCCATACCCGCCTTCGCTCAGGTCGATCCAGCGGTGGGCGCAGACCTCGAAGCGTGCCCAATCCCAACTGGTATTGCGGTGCGTCGGGCGTTCGACCGCACCGAACTGAATCTCGCAGGTGGCGCGAGCGGCGTTGAGCCGCAGCGGGAAGAGGACGCGCAGCAGATTCTGGCGCTCCTGCCAGTCCACTTCGGTCTCGAAGTCGATCCGGCGGCTATTGCGCCACAGGCTGATCCGCTGGCGGATCGCGCTCTTGCCGAAACGCCGCACGATTTCGACTGTCGCGCGCAGCGGTCCTTCCTCGATCACCCGCCATTCGCTGATGTCGTGGACGGGGTACGGCTTTTCCAGATAGAACGGATCGATGTCCCAGGCATCCCAGAACATCGGGCGGTCTTCGTAGAGCACGAGCTGATTGCCGGTAGCGCCTTCGGCAATGATCTCACGTTCGTAGCGCGCGTCGTACAGCGACCCGATCTCGCCGTTGGCGTCGAACTCGATGCGGAACTCGTCGGACGCCAGGTACTCGCGGCGAGCAATGAACTGCGCGGGCGGGGAGGCGCGATGCGCAGCGTGCAGCGCAGCATACCCGAACGCAGGAACGGTCGCTTCGAGCAGCAGCGCGCGTGTGCCGTCAAGCTGCTCAATAACCTGCGCCGGACCCTCGACCGGCGGCTGGCGCTGTCCTTCGAGCGGAATGGCGACGCATTCTGTGCGGTCCCAGGCGAGGCTGTTGAACACCGCCAGGTGCGGCGCGGCGCCATTGGCGTCGCTACCGGTCAGATCGGTAATCGCCGCGTGGCGCACGGTCTCGACTGTTTCGCGCACGTTGGCGAACTGTTGTTCGCTCTCAACATACACCAGCGGCACGGAGCTGCCGGGCAGAATGTCGTGAAACTGATTGAGCAGCACCGTGCGCCAGGCGGCGTCGAGGTCCGCCTGGCGGCTGACCGCACCCTGCGTGACTGCCCAGGCATTGAGCCATTCGGCTTCGCGCAGCAGCAACTCCGCCTGGCGGTTGTTCTGCTTGACACGCGCCTGGCTCGTGTAGGTGCCGCGATGGTATTCCAGGTACAACTCGCCGACCCACACCGGCAGCCGCGGGTTGTTCCAGACGCGCTGCCGCAGCCGCTGGAAGTACTGCTCGACGCGACCGGGCTGCACCACCGGGAACCCTGGCAGGTCTGCCATTACCCGCGCCAGTTCGAGCATCTCTTCGGTGGGACCGCCGCCGCCGTCGCCATGCCCGTAAATGTAGAGCACTTCGTCGTTGATGTCTTTCTGGCGGTAGTGGTTCCATGTGCCGAAGACTTCAGAGGGCAGCATGCTGCCATTGTAGGTGTAGAACTGCGCCTCAGTCGGGTTGGGTTTCACAGGCGCAGAGGTTGCGGTCACGAAGTGCGCCAGCACCTCAGAGCCGTCGATGCCGCGCCAGCGGAAGGTGTCGCAGGGCATGCGGTTGAACTGGTTCCAGCTAATCTTCGTGGTCATGAAGCAGGAGATGCCCGCCAGCCGCATGATCTGCGGCAGCGCCGCCGAGTAGCCGAACACGTCGGGGAGCCAGACGATGTGCTCCATGTGCCCGAACTCTCCCTCGAAGAAGCGCACGCCGTGGATCACCTGGCGCACCAGCGACTCGCCGCTGGTGACGTTGCAATCCGGTTCGAGCCACATCGCGCCGACCGGCTCGAAGCGCCCTTCCGCCACACGCTGCCGCAGGCGTTCATAGAGTTCCGGGTCATCCTGCTGGAGGAACGCATACGTTTGCGGCTGGCTCATGCTGAAGTGGTACTCCGGGTAGCGTTCCATCAGGTGTAGCGCCGTCGCCACCGTGTGCGCGATTTTCTGATGGGTGCGCCAGAGGGGCCAGAGCCAGGCGACATCCATATGCGCGTGTCCTGTCGCCAGGATGGTCGGGCGCTGCCCCGGCTCCAGGTTAGCGGTCAACGTCTCGCGCAGGAAGGTCAGCGCCGCGTTTGCCGAGATCTCGAAGCGTTCGCTCCGCCACCCCTCGCGCAGGTCGAGCAGATTGTAGGCGCGATTGATCCGGTCGAGCAGCGCATGCTTCTCCGGGTCGCTGTCGCGATAGGTGGGAAGTGCGTCGAGAATGGTGTACATCACCGCTGCCAGGCGACCAATGATTTCACTGCGCAGTTGCAGTTCCAGCCCGCCGAAGGGGCGGCGATAAGGCGTGTAGCAGCGGATCAGCAGTTCGTGGTCGCCCTCGTGCGCGTGTTCGGGGAGCAGAATCGCCGGATGCGGCTCATCAATCCCGGCGAGCGTCGTTCCATCCAGGTAGGCGATGCCTTCGATCCCAGCATGCGCCTCGCCCGACCAGTACATGCGCACCAGCACCTGACGACCGCGCCATTCTTCGGGGATGCGGACCGTGGCGCGCAGCCAGTGAGTGTGCCCGCCGTCAACCGGCATGCCCCAGGGGAGCGGCTCATCGGGCTTGTCGGGGTTCTGCGGGTCGCCGCCCCACGGTTCGCCGACTGTCAGCGAACGCCAGGAAGGATCGTCGGGCGAGGGCGGGGGTTCCATGGCATTATCGGGGGGCGCACCGGGCGCGGGGCAGGTGAAGACCCCGGTGATCGGGCGCGTATCGCGGATGATGGCGGCGCGCATTTCTGCGAGGCGCGCCTTCAGTTTTTCGACGGTAAAGAAGAGCATGGCGAGCTCCTTTGGCAAGAACGAACGAGGTCTATCATACCACGGGTTGTAGGGACGAGAGGTGTGAGGTGAGAGGCATGAGGCGTGAGGTGAGAGGCATGAGGCGTGAGGTGAGAGGC
>DAOTWI010000304.1:0-3115 GCA_034436075.1 Roseiflexus sp. | reverse complement strand
CCGAGAGGTTGAGAAAAGCAAATGTGCGCATCCGGCTGGCAGCGCAGATAAACTGGCGAAACCCCGGAAAACTGTACGCCCCGGCGCTGCCCGCATCCACCCAGGTCGTCACGCCGCTGCGCGCAGCGACCGGGTCCGCCTCGATACCCCAATAGGTGACGCCCCAGTAAAAGTGGGTGTGGAGATCGACCAGCCCCGGAGTGACGATCAGCCCCGCAGCGTCGATCACCTCGCGCGCCTGCGCCGGATCGAGCGACGGCGCCACGGCTGCGATGCGCCCGTCGCGGATCGCAATGTCGGCAGGAGCGTCCAGATCGGTTGCCGGGTCGATGACATGCCCGCCGCGAATGAGAAGGTCGTTCATAGGTTGCCCGTTGTTGTGCTGAGAGAAACTGTGCGGCGGATATTATCTACGGAGAGGCACGGGAATGCAACCCTCTGCACTGCTATGACCTTCGTCATATCACCGTCTCCCCCTTCTCACACACCCTCATAATCTATCCTCCCGCACTTCAACAAACGACCGCCATGCACTACGCTGATGGCGAACGAACAGGAGGTTACTATGAGCGAACTTGCGATTGACGTGCGTGATGTGCGCATGCACTACGGCGGGGGGCGACAGCGCATCGAGGCGCTGAAAGGCGTGTCGCTCGACGTGCGGCGCGGCGAAATCTTCGGTCTGCTCGGTCCGAATGGCGCCGGCAAAACGACGCTGCTCTCGTGCATCGAGGGATTATATCGCCCAGACACCGGCGCCATTTTCGTCGCTGGCATCGACGTGCTGCGCGATCCGCAGCGCGCCCGGCGCAAACTGGGCATTCAATTGCAGAGCACGGCGCTGATTGATGGATTGACCGCACTCGAACTCATCGAGGTCTATGCGGCGCTCTACGAGGTCTACCTGTCGCGCAACCGGATACTGGACCTGCTGGAGCAGTTCGGTCTCGTCGATCAGGCGAACCGACGCGCGAAGCAGATGTCGGGCGGGCAGCGGCAGCGCCTGGCGCTGGCAATCGCGCTCTCCACCGACCCGGAGATCGTGTTGCTCGACGAGCCGACCGGGGCGCTCGATCCGGCGGCGCGCCGCGAGGTCTGGCGCATGATCCGCACCCTGAAGGAACAGGGACGCACGATCGTGATTACGACGCACAGCATGGACGAAGCGGAGGCGTTGTGCGGGCGAGTGGCGATTATCGACGAAGGGCGGATTGTGGCGTGCGACTCGCCGCACCGGTTGATCGCCGCCGCCAATGTGCAACCGGTGTTGAAAGCGACGGTCGAACTGCCGCTGGAGGCGCTGCCGTCGCTGCCTGGCGCCACCCAGATGCGCTACGTCGGCGAACACCTCGAAATCGAGACGGTGAGTCCTGAAGCCACGCTTCAGGCGCTCTACGCGGCTGCGCAACGACATGGACGGCTGGTGCGCGATATCGCCGTGCGTCAGCCCAACCTGGAAGACGTATACCTCAAACTGACCGGAAGGCGTCTGGAGCCGTCAGTGTAAGGGCGGGTCTCATAGTCAACCGGATATGAGACAATCTCGTGATCGGCGTTGGCTTCGACAGGCTCAGCCAAAGCCGGTTGAGCCTCTCGAAAGCAACGCTAACTGCTCCACAGGTGCAAACGTGTTTGTCCGGGTTGAGGTTGATCTTCGCTGTCAGATCTGCCCGGAAAGGAAGGAGATCATCCTGCCATGAAACGCTTTTTTATCCTCTCGAAAGCATTGACCCTCTCATATGCCCGTGAGCCGATGGTAGTGTTCTGGAACCTGGTCTTTCCGGCGTTCCTGCTGGTCATCTATCGTTTCGTCTTCGGCGAAACGGCGGTCGATGGCGCAGCATTTATGCAGTGGGTCGTGCCGGGCGTCGTCGTGTTGAATATTCTGTCGTTCGGCATGCTTGGCGGATCGACATTCATGACCGGTATGCGCACCACTGGCGTCCTCTGGCGTCTGAAGGCGACGCCAACCCCGGCTTCACAATTTGTTGGCGCATTCATGGTCGTCAATGTGCTGATGTGCCTGGCGCAGACGGCGCTGGTGCTGGGATTCGCCGCTGTCGCATTCGGCTGGAGCGTCTCGTTCGATGGGTTGATCCTGAGCCTGCCGATGATCCTGCTGGCAGTCGTCGCCTCGGTGGCGCTGGGGCAGTGCATCAGCAGCCTGTCGCCAAACCAGAATGTGACGCTTGCCGTCGGGCAGTTGCTCTACTTCGTGCAACTGTTCCTCGCCGGACTGGTCATTCCTATGGAGAACATGCCGGAATGGCTGCAACAGGCAGTGCGGTTCCTGCCCGCCTACGCCATCGGCGATCTGGTGCGCGCGCCGTTGATCAACGGCGACCTGGGCGCCGATGTGGTACGCAACCTGGCGCTCTTCGTGGGCTACACCCTTGCGGCAGGTCTCCTGGCGGCGCGCTTCTTCCGCTGGCAGACGAGCAGGTGAGAGGTGAGAGGTGAGAGGTGCGAAGGTGGAAGGTAGGGGCGCGCCGGCGGCGCGCCCAGATGTGAGATGCGGACAGGTCGAAAAACCCGCCCGACCCTTGCGGTCTCCGCCAGCGATGCGGCGCTGCTGAACCACGTCACTGGCGGTATGGTTCCCGACGCCTCCCGTGGCGTTGCCCGACCTCAAGGGTCTTCGGGGAAAATTCGGGATTGTGATCGGGTTGATCCCTGGGGGGTTGTTCCTGCTGGGGAAGTGCAGCCTGACGCCGGTGATCCTGGCGCACAGTCCGGCGCTCCTGGTTGGTGAACCATTCCTGCCGCTCTCGCTGATGGAAGCGATCAAAATTGGCGCAGGGTAAGCGAGTGCGAGCGTGAGCCAGCATGAGGGGAACACAGACTCCCACGGATGCGATGGACTCCCACGGATTGACGTGTGGATGGAAAGCGATCAATCCATGTGCGTCCGCCCCAATCCATGGGAGTCCGTGCGCTTCCCGGCGCCATACTAACCGGCGCCTCCAGACCCTGTCGATTGAGGAGAGCAACTCTACCAGGAAGAGCAACCAGACATCGAACACTCTTGCCCGCGCTGACTACCTCGCGGTTGGCGTTGGCTTCGACAGGCTCAGCCAACGCCAACCCAGCAGCGCCCCAAGACCTGCCGCCCATC
>DAOTWI010000303.1:0-3088 GCA_034436075.1 Roseiflexus sp. | reverse complement strand
GCACCGTTCCGCTGGCCGGCTGCGCGCGCTACTGCCGGTGCACGCCTTCGGGCAGCCCGCCGACATGGACCCGCTGCTCGATGTGGCGCGCAACCACGATCTTGCGGTGATCGAAGACGCCTGTGAAGCCATCGGCGCTGCCTACAAAGGACGACCGGCAGGGTCGCTCGGCGATGCGGCGGTGTTCGCCTTCTACCCGAACAAGCAGATTACCACTGGCGAAGGCGGCATGATCGTTACCAACCGCGAATCGTGGGCGCATCTGTTGCGCAGCCTGCGCAACCAGGGGCGCGATGTGTTCGATGGCTGGCTCAACCATACGCGCCTGGGGTACAACTACCGCCTTGACGAACTGAGCGCCGCGCTCGGTCTGGCGCAGATGCAGCGGTTAGGAGAAATTCTGGCGAAGCGCGCGCGTGTCGCCGCCTGGTACAACGAGCGGCTCGCTGGTGCAGAGTTTATCGAAACGCCGCGCATCGTCCCGACAACCACGCACATGTCGTGGTTCGTGTACGTGGTGCGCATCCTGCCGCCTGCGCAGCGCGACACCGTCGTGCGCCTGCTGGCGGAGCGCGGCATTCCCAGCCGTCCGTACTTCACCCCCATCCACCTCCAACCATTCTACCGCGAGCGGTTTGGTTACCGTGGCGGAGAGTTTCCAGTGACCGAGCATCTGGGAGCGGTCTCGCTGGCATTGCCGTTTTCGAGCGTCATGACGGAAGCGCAGGTCGATACTGTGTGCAAGGCGCTGCGTGATGCGGTCCAGCGCAGCGTACCGCTGCCATTCATTGGAGGAACGGAGCGATGATGCAACGACTCACGAATCGGCACTTTCTGCTCTTCGACATGCTGCTCGTGCCGCTGGCAATCTACGCCAGTTTTGTGCTGCGGCTTGAAACATTCGACCTCAAGACCTACTGGCTGGCATGTGGGCACTTCTGCCTGACAGCCGTCGTCGTCACCCCGCTGGTGTTTCGCACCTTTGGCATCTACCGTCGCTACTGGCGCTACGCCTCATTCGAGGAAGTGCTGCTGCTCTGCGGCGCCACCTCGCTGGCAATGGGCATCACAGCGATTGCTCTCGCCCTGCTTGACGTTGCGACACCGTTGATCGCAACATCGCCGCGTTCCATTCCATTCATCGTTCCGCCAATCGCTGCGTCGCTCGTCAGTATTCCGCGGTTGCTGGTGCGCATTGGTGCGGCGCGCGAGCGCCGCCGCCGCGCGACTGACCGTCCGGCGCCGGTGTTGATCATGGGCGCGGGTGATGCGGCGTCCATTATTGTGCGTGAGATTCAGCGCAACCCCAGCCTCGGCATGGAGGTCGTCGGGTTGCTGGACGATGATCCGGCGAAGCGCGGCTTACGACTACATGGCGTTGACGTGCTAGGCGACCGGCGCGCCATTCCGTCGCTCGCGGCGCAACACAAGGTTCGCCAGGTCATTATTGCCATGCCCGGAGCGCCGGGCAAAGCGGTGCGCGACATTATGCACATCTGTGAGTCTGTCGGTGTGAAGGTGCGCACCATTCCGGGCGTTCACGAACTGATCGATGGGACGATCAGCGTCAGCAAGCTGCGCAACATCCAGATCGAAGACCTGCTCCGCCGTGCGCCGGTGCAGACCGACACCGCCGCCGTGCGCGCGCTGGTCGCTGGACGGCGCGTCCTGGTGACCGGGGGCGGCGGCTCGATCGGCAGCGAACTCTGCCGCCAGTTGCTGCGCTTTGGTCCGTCGCACCTGATTGTGCTCGGACACGGCGAGAACAGCGTTTTCGAGATTTGCAACGAACTCACTCGCCTGGCGGAGGCACACCTCGAACAATCGCCCTGCATCGCGCCGGTCATCGCCGATATTCGTGATCTGGAGCGGCTGCGCGCCGTATTCGAGACCTATGCGCCCGAACTTGTCTTCCATGCCGCAGCGCACAAACATGTACCGCTGATGGAAGCGCATCCGGTCGAAGCCATCAGCAACAACGTGGTTGGAACGCGCAACCTGCTCGATGTTGCGCTCGAAACCGGCGTTGAACGTTTCGTGATGATTTCATCGGACAAAGCGGTCAATCCGACGAGCGTGATGGGCGCGACCAAGCGCATCGCCGAAATGCTCGTGCTCGATGCTGCACGGGTCAGCGGTCGCCCGTATGTAGCCGTGCGTTTCGGCAACGTGCTCGGCAGTCGCGGGAGCGTGGTGCTGACGTTCAAGCGCCAGATTGCGGCTGGCGGACCGGTGACGGTCACCCACCCGGAGATGCGGCGCTACTTCATGACGATCCCTGAAGCCGTGCAACTGGTGCTCCAGGCGTCGGTGCTGGGGCATGCGGGGGAAATCTTCATGCTCGATATGGGCGAACCGGTGAAAGTGGTCGATCTGGCGCGCGACATGATCCGTCTGTCGGGTCTGGAAGTCGGGCGCGACATCGACATCTGCTTTACCGGCATGCGTCCCGGCGAGAAACTGTTCGAGGAATTGTTTGCGCAGGGCGAAGCGTATCAGCCGACAGCGCACAGCAAAATCTTCATTGCGGCAGGCGCCAGCAACAACATTCGACCTGCGCTGCGGATGGGGGTCGCTGCGCTCGAACAGGCGGCGCGCACCAGCGATGATACTGCCGTTCGCCGCATGCTGCGCGATCTTGTGCCCGAATACTGCCCGCCGGCGTCTCTGCCGCCGGTCCCGGTCAATAACGAAGCGCCGCACAGCGTGCTGGTTCGTCCGTTGCAGCCGGTGCATGTACTGATTGAGAGCCGATCATGACAACTGATACGATGACGGAGCCGCCTGTTGCGACGCCAGACAGCCATGCGGCGCTGATGGCGTCGCCATCCCACGACGCGCCGTCGCACGATGCCTTGCTCCTCACACCGCTTGAGACGCTGCTGGTGCAGGCATCAACATCGCCAGCCGTCGCCGCCGATCTGGCGTATCGCTGCCTGCACATGGCGGACATGCCACAGGCGCAGGCAGACCTGGAGGCGACTATCGCGCTGCTGGCGCGTGTGACGGACATCTGCGCCGGAACGCTGGGCGAGTCGCACCCGGCGGCAGGCGCGCTGCGCTGCCGCCTGGGTGATCTGTTGCTGGC
>DAOTWI010000302.1:0-6210 GCA_034436075.1 Roseiflexus sp. | reverse complement strand
TGGCGCTGTCGGCGGGTGAAGCGGCGTTCGCCCGCGCACAGTGGCACGCCGATTCGCGCGCCCACGAGACGATTGCAACGTTCTTCGGCGCACACGGGATGCCGCCCGACCTGATGACCACGGTGGCGGAGGATATTGCCCGCCTGCGTCTGATGACCCACCCTGTGCCATCCACCGTGACGCATCTTCCGGTTGGTGAACCGTTGACGATCGGCAAGCGGGTGTTCACGCCTATCGCAACACCGGGGCACAGCGACGACCATCTGGTCTTCTACTGCGCTGAAGAGCGCCTGTTGATCTGCGGCGACGCAGTGTTGATTAAAATCACGCCAAACGTCGGTTTGTGGGGGTGGAGTCGCGGGAATCCGCTCGCACAGTTCCTCGCGTCGCTCGACCGCCTGGCGGAACTCGATGTAGCGCTGGCGCTGCCAGGGCATGGTCCGCCGATCACGCGCTTCCACGAACGCCTGGAAGAATTGCGCGTCCATCACGCGGAACGCCTGGAGGCGATGGAGCGCGCAACCGGATCGGGGGCAACCGCCTATGAGGTGTGCACCGCGGTCTTCCCGCTTCAGGAACTGACGTCCCACCAGATTCGCTTTGCGATGGCGGAGACGCTGGCGCACCTGGAGTATCTGGCGATGCAGGGACGGGTCGAACCGGTCAAACACGCCGATGGCGGATACGCATGGCGACGATGCGGGTTATGAATTGCAGGTGGGAAGGTTGAAGGTAAACAGTGGAGACGTTGCAATGCAACGTCTCCACCCAGGCAAAGGAATAGCATGTGCGACCTTTGCGCCTTTGTGTGAGACACGGGATCTTACGTCGCAGAGGAGCGGACAACCTATGCTACGAGCCATTCTGTTCGACCTGGACGACACGCTGTACGATCTCAAGGCGCACTGGATCGCGTGCCTGCGGATCGCGCTGGCGGATGCAGCGTGCGCGACGCCCTACGACGTGGAGACGCTGGTGCAGCGTGCGCTCACGGCGAAGATCTGGATCAAGGAATTGCCCGAGTTTTTGCGCGCTCAGGGGATTATCGATCAGGACACCATCGAAGACGCTGCTACGCGCTATCGCGACATCTGGTTCGATACGCTCACCCTCGACCCGGAAGCGCCACGATTGCTGACCGCCCTCGGCGCGCGCTACCGCCTGGGGCTGATCACCAACGGACCATCATGGTCGCAACGTCCCAAGATCGAGCGGTTCGACCTTGCATCGTATATGCACGCCATCATCGTCTCTGAGGAAGTCGGGGTCGCCAAACCGGACCCGCAGATCTTCCATCTTGCGCTGAACGCGCTGGCAGTTGCGCCGGATGAGGCGTTGTTCGTGGGCGATTCGCCCGAAAATGACCTGCGGGGCGCGGCGCTGGCGGGCATGCCCGCCATCTGGGTCAACCGCCATAGAACGACGCTCCCGGCGGACATCCCCCAACCTCTCGCTGTGGTTGACGGATTGCGCGACCTTCTGGCGATCATTCACGCCCATGATTCACATTGACGAGCCGGGCGATTGTGTGATAATATATCCGGCGTTCGACTGATATGCGCCCGATTGCCTCTGCCGGCAACGGCGCTTCCTTATTCTTTTCTGGCAGAACACCGTTCAGGAGCGTTATTGTGGGGAGCAAAATCAAAGTTGTATTGACGCAGGATGTTGCCAATCTCGGCGCTGCTGGCGAAGTCCGCGAGGTATCCGGCGGGTATGGCCGCAACTATCTCATTCCACGCGGTCTGGCGGTGTTGGCGACCCGCGGTCAGATCAAACAGGCGGAGGAGCGTGCAGCAGCGCAGCGCCGGCGTGAAGAAGCGGCGCGCCGCGATGCGCAAGCCGTCGCCGCTCGTCTGCAGGGGCAAACGTTGCGCTTTACTGCGCGCGTTGGCGAACTCGACCGGCTGTACGGTTCGATTACCAGCAGCAACATTGCGGAGAAGATCAGCGAATTGCTCGGCGAGGAATTCGACCGCCGCAAGGTGCAACTGGAAGAGCCGATCAAGCGGATTGGCATCTATCCGGTCACCATTCGCCTGATGGCGGGCGTCGAACCGGTGGTCAACGTCGTCGTCGAGGGCGAAGAAGGGGCGATTCAGCTTCCCCCTGATCCTGAAGCCGTCTGACCTTCTGCGACATTCGATAGCATGTTCCGTAGGGATAATGTGCCATGGCATCGCGCCCTGGCACATTTCGCTTCTCAGGGCGCATGTGGACAGGCATGGGATAATCTGTCGAGAACCGGAGTATAACGTGTGACCAACCCTACGGCAAAGGGGTGTATCGGTGAGGATGCGGCATGAGTTGTCTGGAAAAGGCGCTACGGCTGCCAGCGATTGACATTGCCCCTGATGGTCCTGCGGACGACCGTCCGCCTCCCACGCTCCGCAAGCAGTGGGGGGGTGGGCTCACAGGTGTAGATTTTTCCAGCGAACCCTTACGTTGCATCACCTGTTTTGGGCGTTAGAATGCCTCAACTCCCCCTCTCCAGCTCTGCTGGAGAGGGGGCAGGGGATGAGGAAGAAAAAGGCTTCGAGACGCGGAAAATGCCCCTCGCGCCTGAAAACTCTACCCTTGAGAGGGGGGTGGGGGGGCCTGCCGCCTGACAAGGTATGCCTGGATCCCATCTGTGAGATGTGAGACAGGCGGAGGTTTCGACAGGCGCTGCCTGCGTCTGCTGTCCGAATCTGGCTTCGACAGGCTCAGCCTGCGCCCGTCAGGTGTGAGACATCCTTCAGGGACGGTATGACTGTACTGCCCGATCTGCCGCATAGCATCGACGCCGAGAAAGCCACCCTCGGTTCGATCCTGCTCAACCGGGATGCGATCATTGCGATTGCGCCCTGGTTGCAGGCGGATTACTTCTACCTGCAGCGGCACGGGCAGATCTACGAGGCGATGCTGGCGTGCTACAATGCCCGCATCCCCCCCGACACCCGCACCGTCGCCGAGGAACTGCGCCGGCGCAACCAACTCGAAGCCGTCGGCGGCGTGCTCTATCTCTCCGAACTGGTCGATAGCGTCCCAACCTCGTACCACGTCGAATACTACGCCCGCATCGTCGAACGCACCGCGCTGCTTCGCCGCCTGATCGCCGCTGGCGGCAAGATCGCTGCGCTGGGGTACGAGGAACAACGAGACATCGAGGAAACGCTCGATCTCGCCGAACAAACGCTGTTCGACGTTTCGCAGCGGCGCACCAACCAGGATTTCGTCCACATCGGTCAGGTGATCGATGCGTACTACGAGCAGATCAACTACCTCCAGGAACATCGCGGCGAGGTCGTCGGGCTGCCGACTGGATTCCGCGACCTCGATCTGATCACGGGCGGGTTGCAGCGCAGCGACCTGATTATTCTTGCGGCGCGTCCGGGCGTTGGCAAAACCAGCCTGGTCATGAGCATCGCCTACAATGTCGCTATGCAGTATCAGGGAACGGTCGGCATGTTCAGCCTGGAGATGAGCCGCGAGCAACTGGTGCAGCGCCTGCTTTCGATGGAGACGACCATTGACACGCACCGCCTGCGCCTGGGACAACTGCGCGAGGAGGAGATGGAGCGCGTCATCAGCGCGATGGGGCGCCTGGCTGCCGCGCCGATCTACATCGAAGACTCGGCTGGGCTGAGCATTATGGATGTGCGCAGCCGGGCGCGTCGCCTCCAGGCGCGCGCAGGAGTGGACCTGATCATCATCGACTATCTGCAATTGATGCAGGGTCGCCGCACCGACAATCGCGTGCAGGAGGTGAGCGAGATTTCGCGCGGGTTGAAGGCGCTGGCGCGTGAACTCAATGTGCCGGTCATCGCGCTGTCGCAACTTTCGCGCGCGGTCGAAGGGCGCACCAGTCACGTGCCGATGTTAAGCGACCTGCGCGAGTCGGGGTCGATCGAGCAGGACGCCGACATCGTCATGTTCATTTACCGCGAGGAATTGTACGACCCGAACACCGACAAAAAGGGCATCGCCGAGATCCATATCGCCAAACATCGCAATGGTCCGGTCGGCGTGGTGCCGATGCGCTTCGAGCCATCAACGACGCGGTTCATGGACCTGACCTATCGCACGCCGGAGGGGTATTGAGCGTCCTTCGCGGACACTCGCACAAAGGCGCAAAGACGTTCGTTGCCCATGAGATGATGGGTTGTGCGCGAGAACGACGAATTGCCGATCTCACGGGAAGATCAAGCAGATAGCGAACAATCTCGTGATCGGCGTTGGCTTCGACAGGCTCAGCCAACGCAGGTTGAGCCTGTCGAAACCAATGCCAACCGCGCCACAGGTGCAGGCGCGATAGTCCAGGTTTTGGTTGAGTCTCCTACAGGAAGCACGTATGCAGACGATGCGCCTGCGCGCCCAGGGGCGCGGTGAACCGTTACCTGTCGTGTATAATGACATAGAACATGCATGTTATCTCCTGGGCTAACGCACCTGCGTTGACCGGGAAGCGGAGCGGCGGATGGCATTCACCGGCTTCACAACCGACGCACTGGTAGGGCTGCCGGGTGAGTTCTTCACCGAGGTGTTGCCGCAGATCACGCTTCCCAGCGAACTCAAAGTCACGCTGCACGTTTTCTATCGGCTGAGCCGGCAGCGCGGACCTGCGCCGCGGCGGATCAGTTGGGACGAACTGGCGGCGGATCGGACGCTGCGCCGTGGATTGCGCGCTATCACGCGGCTGCGCCCGCCCGAAGACCTGCTCGCCGAAGGACTCGACGCCGCCGTGCGCCGCACGACGCTTCTCCACGTTGCCCTGCCCGACGGGGCGCGCACCGTGAGCTGGTACGTTGTGAATACTGCCGCAAACCGCGCGTGGGTCGAGCAGATCGGGCAGGCGAGCGCCGCGCTTGCACCCAACCCGCCGCTCCCCGATGAACGCCCGTCGCTGATCACCCTGTACGAACAGAATATCGGGTTGGTGACCCCGATGCTGCTCGATGATCTGCGGGAAGCGGAGGAACGGTATCCGGCGCACTGGATCGAGGACGCCATGCGCGAAGCGGTGCGCGCCAACGCCCGATCCTGGCGCTACGTCAAAAAGATACTCGAGAGGTGGGCGACCCATGGACGAAACGATGCGCAGGATCGAACCGACCGACCTATTGATGTCGAAAAATACATCAGCGGCGCCTACGGCGACCTCTTCCGCCGCGGCAGCGATGTCTCCGACCTCCAGTAGCAATGGCTGCCCGCACTGCGACGGCTCAGGGTTCTACAAGAAGGAGGTGCCCTTCGGGCATCCCGACTTTGCAAAACTCTTCCCGTGCGCCTGTAAACTGGCGGAGCAGGAGCGGCGTGAAGCGGCGCGCCTGCTGGAAATCAGCAACCTGGCGGCGTTCCGCGATAAAACCTTCGAGACCTTCAACCCGAACGTCCCTGGCGTGCGCCGCGCCTATTTGCGCGCGCTCGAATATGCCCGCCAGCCGCGCGGCTGGCTTATTCTGTTCGGCAACTATGGGTGCGGCAAAACGCACCTGGCGGCTGCCATCGCCAATCAGTTGATCCAGAACCACTACCGCGTGCTCCTTGCCGTCGTCCCTGACCTGCTCGACCACCTGCGCTCAACGTTCGGTCCGTCGAGCGAAATCGAGTATGATCAACGCTTCGAGGATATTCGTGAGGCGGACGTTCTCATCCTCGACGATCTCGGCACCGAGAACACGACCAGCTGGGCGCGCGAAAAACTGTTTCAGATCATCAATCACCGGTACAACTTTGCATTGCCGACGGTCATTACCAGCAATCGCAAACCTGAAGAGATCGACGCGCGCATCTTTTCGCGCATGTCCGACCGCGCGCTCTGTGAAGAACACATCATCATCGACGCCGCCGACTATCGCAGATTGCCGATTGCGCAACGCTACCCGATTGCCAGTGCACAGCGCCGCTTGAAATAGAAGGTTGATCGCACCTGTTCACGTTCTTCCTGGGAGTGCAGGCGCGATATGCAGCGCCCCGGGGCGGCGGAGCGCCGTGCGTTGGCGCTTGTCGAGTCCATTCCGCCGCTGCTTCTCCTTTTCGGGGGCTGCCCCCCAAACCCCCGTTTTGAACGACTGGCGGAATCGTTTCCCCCGACCGTGAACCGTTACGGTTGAGGTGCAGGCATGAGTTGTCATGAAACGACGCTCCGCCTGCCAGCGATTGAAATCGCCCCTGAGAGGCCTGCGGCCGACCGTCCGCCTCCGCAGACGGGAACGGCAGCCCCCCCCC